>NZ_JBFTND010000489.1:0-352 GCF_056397305.1 Cupriavidus sp. 05N40 | reverse complement strand
GGTGGAAGCCGGCTACGCGCCGGAAATGGCCTACTTCGAGTGCCTGCACGAACTGAAGCTGATCGTCGACCTGATCTATGAAGGCGGCATCGCCAACATGAACTACTCGATCTCCAACAACGCCGAATACGGCGAATACGTCACTGGCCCGCGCGTCGTGACCGAGGAGACCAAGAAGGCCATGAAGCAGTGCCTGACCGACATCCAGACCGGCGAGTACGCCAAGAGCTTCCTGCTCGAGAACAAGGCCGGCGCCCCGACCCTGATCTCGCGCCGCCGCCTGACGGCCGAGCACCAGATCGAAGAAGTGGGTGCCAAGCTGCGCGCCATGATGCCCTGGATCGCCAAGAAC
>NZ_JBFTND010000488.1:0-355 GCF_056397305.1 Cupriavidus sp. 05N40 | reverse complement strand
ACGCCGACCTCGCCGCCGTCGTGCGCTCGCTCAAGCGCCGCGGCGGCAACGCCCGGCTGTTGGCCTACAAGAACGGCCGCAGCTGGCATCCGGTCACCAGCGCCGAGATCAACGAGTACGTCAAGGAACGAACCGGCGCGGACTTCACCGCGAAGGACTTCCGCACCCTGCGCGGCACCGTCGCGGCGGCCGTGAGCCTGGCGAAGAGCGGCCCGCAGGCCAAGGTCTCGGCCCGGAAGCGCGCCGTGAGCCGCGCCATGGTCGACGCCGCGGCGGTGCTGGGCAACACGCCGTCGATCGCCCGAAAGAGCTACGTCGATCCGCGCCTGCTGGACCACTTCGCGGCGGGGGAGAC
>NZ_JBFTND010000487.1:0-357 GCF_056397305.1 Cupriavidus sp. 05N40 | reverse complement strand
TGGTGGGGCCTGTGGTTCTGCCCGCATCCTGCCGTTACCGGTATTGGCGGTCGCTATCCTGCGAGCGGCGCTGGATTCGTGGTGGCGCTGCATGATGGTGTGGGCCCAGGTAGGTCAAGCTGCTGCCGCGACCGGGGCGGATGGGCACGGCGTGGGAACGGCACTGGTTTCGTGGTGGGCGCGGTGGCCCCTGCGCGGGAGTACCCGCTGACACCCGCGCCCCGGTCCACGGGCCTACCACGAAACCACGAGGGTGCTATGCCGTGGCCGCTTAAACCGGTAACGGCAGATGGCCGGATAGGCAGTGTGCTCGCCATCATAGGTCTGACCCCGAAACCACCGCGACCGGGGCGGGTG
>NZ_JBFTND010000486.1:0-358 GCF_056397305.1 Cupriavidus sp. 05N40 | reverse complement strand
CGACACATACGATGCCGTGACCGGCCTGGCCAAGGAACATTCTGGCGCGTACGGCATGGGTATCGACTATGCCTACACGATGGTGCACAAGGCTGCGCAACGTACGGCAACCACGCACGAATCGATCGCGCCTGTGCATGCGCCGGTGATCGAGCACTAATCACCTCCAGTCGGTGCCGAAGGCTTGCTGAAGCTTTCGGCACCATGCAAATGATCGGCGCGGTGGTTGGCGAGTTCCTGTCGGCGCAGCGCGGTCTTGGCTTTCTGAAGCCGCCACCGGCGACGCGGCTGTTCCAGCGCCGCACGACTAACGTCATACCGATTCCTTCCTTTGCGCCGATTCGCCCGCCCCCGACAA
>NZ_JBFTND010000485.1:0-363 GCF_056397305.1 Cupriavidus sp. 05N40 | reverse complement strand
GTACTCCCGCGCGGGAGCCACCGCGCCCACCACGAAACCAGCGCCGTTCCCATGCCCTGCCCACCCGCCCCGGTCGCGGTGGTTTCGGGGTCAGACCTATGATGGCGARCACACTGCCTGTCCGRCCATCTGCCGTTACCGGCTTAAGCGGCCACGGCATAGCACCCTCGTGGTTTCGTGGTAGGCCCGTGGACCGGGGCGCGGGTGTCAGCGGGTACTCCCGCGCGGGAGCCACCGCGCCCACCACGAAACCAGCGCCGTTCCCATGCCCTGCCCACCCGCCCCGGTCGCGGTGGTTTCGGGGTCAGACCTATGATGGCGAACACACTGCCTGTCCTATGATGGCGAACACACTGCCTGTCC
>NZ_JBFTND010000484.1:0-370 GCF_056397305.1 Cupriavidus sp. 05N40 | reverse complement strand
TTTCGTGGTGGGCGTGGTGGACCGGGGCGCGGGTGTCGGCGGGTACTCCCGCGCGGGAGCCACCGCGCCCACCACGAAACCAGTGCCGTTCCCATGTCGTGCCCATCCGCCCCGGTCGCGGCAGCAGCTTGAATCACCTGGACCAACGCCATCATGCAGCGCCACCACGAATCCAGCGTCGCTTGCTGGATAGTGGCCGCCAAAACCGGTAACGGCAGGATGCCAGCAGAACCGCAGGCCCCACGACGAAACCACCATAACAGGAAACCCCAACGTTTCTGCCCCTGCCGGCCAGGCAGCCCGCTTTCTTTGCCTACTTTCTTTTCGGGGAAAAGAAAGTAGGTCGCTCCGGGGGTCCGGGGGAGCGAAA
>NZ_JBFTND010000483.1:0-372 GCF_056397305.1 Cupriavidus sp. 05N40 | reverse complement strand
GACCTCCTTGAAGGGTCGTTCGAGACCAGGACGTTGATAGGCTGGGTGTGGAAGCGCAGTAATGCGTTAAGCTAACCAGTACTAATTGCCCGTAAGGCTTGATCCTATAACCAGTGTGTTTCTCCTGGTATGACGTATCGCGTGCCGCTGCAAAGCTCGGCCGATACCTCGCAACCTGACTACATCCCTATTTGCTGTGCTGGCTCAACGCCGGCACGGCACACCGTTTATGCCTGGTGACCATAGCGAGTTGGAACCACCCCTTCCCATCCCGAACAGGACCGTGAAACGACTCCACGCCGATGATAGTGCGGATTACCCGTGTGAAAGTAGGTAATCGCCAGGCTCTCCCTTGAAACCCCTCAGTACGCA
>NZ_JBFTND010000482.1:0-380 GCF_056397305.1 Cupriavidus sp. 05N40 | reverse complement strand
CAATCATGATGATGAGCGAGGGAACCATCCCCTTGGGGAGCGGCTCGTGGTGCACGACACGCGAAAAGATCATGGTGAAGAAAACCATCGCCATCATCGTTCCGACCGCGACCGCAAACATGTTCACTTCGTGTGCCCAGGYCATCGGCATCGTCCCGCCCGCAACGGCGATATCCAACGTCGCAACACCGGGGATAAGCCACGCCGGGGCTGCATGCGTAGGGTCCTGCTTACCCTTGAAAAGGCGGGCAGTGATGATAAAGCTCAGAACAATGGTAAGAACTGCGCCCACCCCCCAGACTACCTGACCCAGCGACTCGCTATAGAAGCCCAAGACTGAGGAAAGCAGGAGTATGCCAATGGTAATGGTTCCAAAGAAG
>NZ_JBFTND010000481.1:0-388 GCF_056397305.1 Cupriavidus sp. 05N40 | reverse complement strand
CCGGTGCATGGATTTCCGTATAGGACAGATTGAGATTCGCCAATTCCTGAGCCGCCTCGGCGCGCATCAACGTGCTGGCCGCCTTGTCGCGCTGAGTGCGCAGCACGTCGAGGTTCTGCTCAGTCGTGCTCAACGCGGCGCGGTCATGGGACTGCCGCGCAAGCTGCTCGGCGAGCGCGCTTGAAGCGTGTTGTTGTTCCTGCGTGGTTCCCGCTCCCGCTTCGGAGAGATTCTGGTAGCGCGAGGCGTTCGCTCGCGCAAAGTCGAGCGACGCCTGGTCGGAGCGAAGCGTGGCGCGCGCCTGCTCGACGAGCGAGGGGTGCCGCGCAATCTCGGCGTCGTAGTTTGCTATGGATGCCTTGGCTGCCGCCACGTCAGCCTGCGCCGC
>NZ_JBFTND010000480.1:0-416 GCF_056397305.1 Cupriavidus sp. 05N40 | reverse complement strand
AGGCAGGCGAGCGCCGCGCCCCGCACGGCGCTCGTGCTGTCCGAGCGCGAGACCGATGTGCTGCGGCGCATCAGCCAGGGCGAGAGCAACAAGGAAGTCGCGCGCACACTGTCGATCAGCCCCAGCACGGTGCGCACCCACGTGGAGAGCATCTTCCGCAAGCTCGAATGCTCGACGCGCGCGGCGGCAACGCTGAAGGCGTTCACCCTCGGGCTGCTCTAGCGTCGACGGCAACGGCAACTTCGGCCGCCTGCGCCTTGCCGGTGCAAGTCGAACCGCGCCGCGCGCATCTGTCACAATCCTGCCTATGAGCCCCGGCGGCGCGTCCGCCGGAGCATGCCAGACAGGACAGAAGGACGATGCCTTATCTCGGAATTGGTTTTCACGTCATCGTGGCGCTGTATTTTGCCGTCCAC
>NZ_JBFTND010000479.1:0-419 GCF_056397305.1 Cupriavidus sp. 05N40 | reverse complement strand
CGGCCGGTCCAGGTGCAGCCAGCGTATCGCCGCGCCGATCCGGGCATCTGCCAACAGTTCGCCATATTCAGCCAGCGCGGCGGTGCGCGCGCCACAGGCCGGCGCGGCCCGACTAGAGTCGGACATGGGGCGGCACAAGCGTGCCGGCGTGCCTGTGCGCAATGGAAGGAATGATGAACTGGTACCGCATCACAGACCTCGGCGATGCCGCGGTGACGCTGCCGCTGGCGCTGGCCGTGGCCTTGTGGCTGCTGCAGGCAGACGGCTGGCGGGTCGCCTTGCGCTGGGCCGCCAGCCTCGCCGCGGGCGCGGCGCTGGTGCTGGCGAGCAAGCTGCTGAACGCCGGCTGCGGCATGTCGCTGGAGAGTTTCGACATGCGCGTGATCAGCGGCCACGCGATGTTGTCGGCGGCGGTGTGG
>NZ_JBFTND010000478.1:0-425 GCF_056397305.1 Cupriavidus sp. 05N40 | reverse complement strand
CTCCATCACTTCGTACTTGAAGCCCTGGCGGAGGTCGCCCGAGCTGCCGGAGGGAATATAGAAGGAGACCACGCTGAGGTTGCCGTAGCGGGCCTCGATATAGCGGCCTTCATCGTCGAACGGCGCCCAGCCGAGCGAGGTGATGACCTGGTCGGGCTCGCGCTTGCTGTAGATGGCCACGCCGCTGTAGCCCTTCTTGGTGATGGCGTCGCGGTAGAAGCAATGGTGGCCGTCCGGGCGGAACATCGGGTCGGTGAGCTGGTCTTCCTGGGCCTTGGTTTCCTGGATGCAGAGCACGTCGGCGTCCTGGGCGCGGAACCACTCGAGGAAGCCCTTGGTGGCGGCGGAGCGGATGCCATTGGCGTTGAAACTGATGATGCGCATGCTGACCCGGGTCTGGAGCGGTAACCGGGAAAGCATACCGG
>NZ_JBFTND010000477.1:0-456 GCF_056397305.1 Cupriavidus sp. 05N40 | reverse complement strand
CAGATAAGCCGCAGTCAACCCACGATTTCCGTGCCTTCGGGCTTCGTCTGCATCGGACCAGTCGTACCTAGCGAGATAGATGCCAACTGCCGTAGCCAACGCCCCACCCCATATCTTGAGTCCACCAAGAAAGACCGTAGCGCCCACGCCCGTCGTACTGGCGGCGGCATATTGGCGCAGCACGATCTCCGTGCCGCAGGCCAACACTTCCAGACCGGCCGCGAAGGTTGTCAAGGCGGCGGCCAACTCCGCTTTTTCCTTTTCGTCCTTGGTCCCTTTGAGCCACTTGTGGCCGAACAGGGCGGCCTCGAACACAAGCAGCCAGCCAAGGCCGGGCTCGACCACGGCGCGGTAGCGTGTGCGGCGAAAGCCGGTGTCGCCTTGCTCGAAGCGGCTGACCAGCCCATGGACATGGCGCACCGGTTCGTCGCCACGCCAGAGGGTGAGCAGGGCGGC
>NZ_JBFTND010000476.1:0-457 GCF_056397305.1 Cupriavidus sp. 05N40 | reverse complement strand
GCGCTTGCCCTGGCTGCGCGGTCTTGCTGTCCGCCACGGCCGCAGTCTCAGCCTGCTTCTCCTGCGTCTCCGGCTTCTCCGGCTTTTGCGTGGTGCGGGGCGTGTCCGGCAGCAGCAAGGCGCCGTCCCGCAAATCGAGCTGGCGCAGCACCACCTGCAGCGACAGCGCCGCGACGCCGAGCGTGGCTGCAAGCACGCCCAGCGCGGGCCACCAACGGCGTGCCGCGCGTCCTGGCGCAGGCTTTGCCGGCGCATCGCCGTCTTGCTGCGCGGCTTCGGCCTGTTCGCGCAGCCATGCCTGCGCCGCCGCGCTGACCGGTGCGCCAAGCACGCGCTGCGTGTCGTCGCCGCGCCGTACTTCGGTCAGCACGGCCGCGCGCCGCGCGGCCTGTGCCGCCTGCAGGCGCGCGGCTTCCTCCATCACGGCAGCCTGCAGTCCGGGCGGCGGGGCGAACAC
>NZ_JBFTND010000475.1:0-462 GCF_056397305.1 Cupriavidus sp. 05N40 | reverse complement strand
GTGCAGCAACTGATGCGGCAACGGATCGGAAACCAGGGCTTCCCACAGGGCATCGGTCAATGTCAGCGCCGGCGGCGACGGCTGCGGCAGGCGCGCGCCGCCGGGGATGCGGCTCCAGCGCGGGTGTTCCGGCGTGGCGCCGGCAAACCGCAACTGGTTCGATCGGTACGTGCGGCCGGTGATGACCGGCTGGTCCGGGTCGCCGTCCCAGAAGTCGACGATSACCTCCTGGCCGATGCGCGGGATGGCGATGTGGCCCCAGGTGGCGCCGGCCCAGTKCTGCGCCACGCGGATCCAGCAGGAGCTGTGTTCGTCGTGCCTGCCCWGGCGGTCCCACGGGAACTGCACCTTGACCCGGCCCCATTCGTCGCAGTAGATCTCTTCGCCGGCCGGGCCGACCACGGTGGCCGATTGCGGCCCCTCGATGCACGGCCTGGGCAACGGTTCGGCGCGCCATTCGGT
>NZ_JBFTND010000474.1:0-462 GCF_056397305.1 Cupriavidus sp. 05N40 | reverse complement strand
GTGCTGTCGGGCCTGCAGTCGCTGGTCCGCCAGCAGGCGGAGTACCTGTGCGGGACCGCGGCCGATCTGCAGTCGCTCGGCACGACGAAGCAGGCCGATGGCGCCGAGGCCTCCGCGGTCCGCGTGACCGAGCTGCTGCCGCGCACCGTGAACAAGGCGGTGAGCGGCCTGCGCGGCCTGACCGACACCGTGTACAAGACACAGGCCGACAGCTTCGCCGTGGTCGGCAAGCGCCTCGCGGAGAACGTGGAAGAAGTGAAGGGCATCCTGCGCCCCAGGCAGTAAGCCTCGCCGGGCACGGCCTCGCAAGGCCGTGCCATCCCGCCCGTTTCAGGGAAGTGCCTCCAGGATGACTTGATGACAATAGACGGTGCCAGCGTTGAATCTGGCCACAAGATGCAAATCCGGACCGTAGACCTGGATGGACAGGTGCTTCGGGTCGGCGTGCGGCCCCGCAGCCAT
>NZ_JBFTND010000473.1:0-463 GCF_056397305.1 Cupriavidus sp. 05N40 | reverse complement strand
GTTGAAATCGTGGGTATCAAAGATACTGTGAAATCAACCTGTACCGGTGTTGAGATGTTCCGTAAGCTGCTGGACCAGGGTCAGGCAGGCGAAAACTGTGGTGTTCTGCTGCGCGGTATCAAGCGTGAAGACATCCAGCGTGGCCAGGTTCTGGCTAAGCCAGGCTCAATCAAGCCGCACACCCAGTTCGAGTCAGAAGTTTACGTTCTGTCTAAAGACGAAGGTGGCCGCCATACTCCGTTCTTCAAAGGCTATCGTCCACAGTTCTACTTCCGTACAACTGACGTAACCGGTTCAGTAGAGCTGCCAGAAGGCGTTGAGATGGTCATGCCAGGCGACAACATCAAAATGGTTGTTACCCTGATCCACCCAATCGCAATGGACGAAGGTCTGCGCTTCGCAATCCGCGAAGGTGGCCGTACCGTTGGCGCGGGTGTTGTTGCTAAAGTTATCGCATAATTAC
>NZ_JBFTND010000472.1:0-465 GCF_056397305.1 Cupriavidus sp. 05N40 | reverse complement strand
GGCGGCACCGGCTTCGTGCCCTTCGTGCCGGTGTTCAGCACCGTCAAGGTCGACTCGACCTTCAATGCCTCGCAACTGATCGGCCAGACCCAGAGCGTGGTCAACATGAACGGCAACAACGCCGCCTTCGTGGACGACATCAAGTCGCATGTCAACTCGACGCAGAACGCCCAGAACAACATCTATCGTTGAACCGCCCGGCAGACGCGGAGGCGGCCCCGCCACCTCCGCCGGCAACCAGCCAATCAAGAGCATCCCAAGTTATCCCGTGAAGCCAAGGAGAACCAACATGTCCCTCATCGTGCGCGACCTCGCCCTGACCCAAGAACTCGACAGCAAGTCCCTGGCCGCGGTGCGCGGCGGCGCCAATACCTGGATGCAGGGACTGGGCCCGGCGGCCAACGTCAATGTCAACGTCAACCAGAACATCCTCCAGCTGCAGAGCGTCAACGTGAACACGCTCAA
>NZ_JBFTND010000471.1:0-470 GCF_056397305.1 Cupriavidus sp. 05N40 | reverse complement strand
GTCATTGTCACGCGGTTGCCAGCGGTCAGCGGTAGAGAAGACATGGTTGGTTCCCATCCTTTAGTCATGGGTCATAGGACAAGGGCGGCTTCCGGTCAAGCTGGTGACTACATCATGGCGTGACTTGTATGTCGCCCATCGCCGCCTCCCGCACCCGCATAATCGTTTGCCTGCTGGTCTTCATGTCGCGTGCTATCTGGGCAACGGGAGCACCAGCATTCAAGCGTTCCAACACCACGGCACGCTGTTCTTCGGATAAGGCTGATGGCCTGCCGAATACCTTGCCTTCAGCCTGCGCCCGACGAATGCCAGCCTGCGTCCGTTCAATCAAAAGGTCGCGTTCGAATTCGGCCACGGCATTGATGACTTGCATGGTCATCTTCCCTGCCGGGCTGGTGAGGTCCACACCACCGAGCGCCAAGCAGTGAACGCGGACCCCGGCAGCTTCCAGACGGTCCACCGTGGTTCGC
>NZ_JBFTND010000470.1:0-471 GCF_056397305.1 Cupriavidus sp. 05N40 | reverse complement strand
GAAAGGGCGTGTAGGGCACGTTGTACTGGATGCATGCTTCCACGCTGTCGGGAAACGCGTTGATCAGCAGCCAGCCCAGCCACAGCGGAAGGGTGATGGGCACCCACAACATGCCGTGCGGCTTGGCCAGCGTGCGRCGCAGGCCGGCGTACCAGTCGCGGTAGGGYTGCAGYGTGGCCTGTTTSYGGYTGGGTCGGCGCGGTAGCGGCGGCGGTTCGGGCAASGCCGCAGGGCCATGGGCCATGAAGGCTTGCAGGTAGGACCACAATGATTTGGCCGAGCGATCGCCGTCGAACAGACCCAGGTTGCCGCAGGCCGCGCAGATTTCGGTCGACGGGTCCATCGTGTAATCGACCCCGATCAGGTACAGCGGATGCCGGCTGGCATAGCCACTGGCAGACACGATGGGGATGTAGCGCGGATGCCGGCTGGCATAGCCACTGGCAGACACGATGGGGATGTAGCCGGCCA
>NZ_JBFTND010000469.1:0-471 GCF_056397305.1 Cupriavidus sp. 05N40 | reverse complement strand
ACACCGCCCGTCACACCATGGGAGTGGGTTTTGCCAGAAGTAGTTAGCCTAACCGCAAGGAGGGCGATTACCACGGCAGGGTTCATGACTGGGGTGAAGTCGTAACAAGGTAGCCGTATCGGAAGGTGCGGCTGGATCACCTCCTTTCAGAGCGTGCATCTCAAGTCGAGCGTTCACACTTATCGGTTTGTTAGTTGTTGGAGCCRGGATGCGCGCAGCGTGTCCTGCGTTGCATGGTCAAATGCAAGCGCTTAGCTTTGAGCGCTTGCATTTGGCTTTGCCAAGACGAACGGGACCAGGTCTCGCTCGGCTGTTCTTTAAAAATATGGGATGTAGTAAAGGTGTCGTGAAGCGTTGATGAGACGCTGCAGTACAAAACACGATACCGGGTTGTGATTGTATCAACCGAAATGTATTTAAGTGATCGAAAGATGACTTGGAATACGGCACAAATGCGAGAACTCATCCTGT
>NZ_JBFTND010000468.1:0-477 GCF_056397305.1 Cupriavidus sp. 05N40 | reverse complement strand
GGATACCTGTCCGCAGGCTGCGTTCACCCAGTTCCATGCGGTCATTGCCCGCCACTTGCGGCTGACGGCGGACGAAATGGTGGTCTGCGGCATGTCGCTGGGCCATGCCGACCCGGCGGCCATAGAGAATACCCTTAGTACGGAGCGTGAACCGGTAAGCGAGTTCGCGCGTTTTCTTTCTTGAGGAGCAGATAGCAGAGTAACCGTCGTGTATCGATGCAGTGCGCAACCCGTTTTTTCCGGTCGCCGGATGCCTTCTCGATCCGGGCTGGCGTGGTGCGTGCTTGCGGTGGAATTACCACAGTCCGAGTCGGGCGAGCGCCACGTGTTGTGTGATGTCTGACCCGCTTTTTTCATAATGTGGAATTGTTTGCAAATCGAACTTTAAAGAGGCTTCGTAAGTCTTTAATCTTGCTAACAATTTCTTTTTTTCCTAAACTGGCGCCATCCTAGCTGCGCGCTGAATGAATCATGTTC
>NZ_JBFTND010000467.1:0-478 GCF_056397305.1 Cupriavidus sp. 05N40 | reverse complement strand
CTTCCCCGCCGATGCCAGGCAGCAGCTGCAACAGGCGGTCGCCGCCGGCGAGCAGCGGCACCTGGGCGAAGTGCGGGTGGTGATCGAATCCAGCCTGCCCGTATCACTGGCCTTCGCCGGCACCACGCCGCGCGCACGCGCGCGCGCGCTGTTCGGCGCGCTCGAAGTGTGGAACACCGAAGGCCATACCGGCGTGCTGCTGTACATCAACCTGGCCGATCACGCAGTGGAACTGCTGGCCGACCGCGGCATCGACGCGCGCGTCGGCCCGGACACCTGGCACGCGATCTGCGACGACCTGGCCGCCGGACTCGCGCGCGAGCTATCGGTCAGGCCGGTGCTGGCGGCGGTGGAGAAGATCCACCACCTGCTTGCCCTGCACTTCCCTGCCGAAGGCGGCAAACCCAACCGCAACGAGCTGGACGACCGGCCAATCGTGCTGTAGTCCGCGCTGCCGCTGTCGTGGGCGGGTATCTGC
>NZ_JBFTND010000466.1:0-487 GCF_056397305.1 Cupriavidus sp. 05N40 | reverse complement strand
ACTCAGTGATGTGCGAATTCGGTTGGCGCGCTCGGCCGGGCCGGCAGGGCGGCGGCAACATCAGCGATAGATGTTGTTCTGGGCGTTCTGCGTCGAGTTGACATGCGACTTGATGTCATCCGCGAAGGCCGTGTTGTTGCCGTTCATRTTGACCACGCTCTGGGTCTGGCCGATCAGTTGCGAGGCATTGAAGGTCGAGTCGACCTTGACGGTGCTGAACACCGGCACGAAGGGCACGAAGCCGGTGCCGCCGCGCACGGTGCTCATGGCGTGGGCGTCGAGTTCTTCGGTGACGGACAGGTCYTGGATGGCGATGGTAGTCATGGYAGTTCTCCGGTACTCAGTGATGTGCGRATTCGGTTGGCGCGCTCGGYSGGGCCGGCAGGGCGGCGGCAACATCAGCGATAGATGTTGTTCTGGGCGTTCTGCGTCGAGTTGACATGCGACTTGATGTGTCATCCGCGAAGGCCGTGTTGTTGCCGTTCAT
>NZ_JBFTND010000465.1:0-502 GCF_056397305.1 Cupriavidus sp. 05N40 | reverse complement strand
CGACGATCTTCTCCAGCACTTCGAAGCCGATGACAATCGACTGAATGCCGCGGGCCTTGCGGTCGGAGGATTCCAGGGATGCTTCGTCGAAGTTAGAGGTCATGCTAGAAATGGGCGATTACTGATCCGACAGGCGGCGACTGCCGAGAGGCGCGCGTACCGTGGTGCACGATCATACACGCACGGCGCAAAAGTCAACAATTGTGCCCATTGATGTGGAAGCCCTGCTCGTCTGGCGCGCTGTGCGTCGCGCCCTTCGCTTGTGGCGCAAGCGATACGCGCGCCACCGGAAGCGGGCAATGCAGTTTATCAGTCAGGCTGGTGAAGGGAACTGCCCCGCCCGCCGATCACGAAACGGCCTTCGGGGTCGCGGTCCTGCCCGGCACCGGCTAGTACAACATCCCGTAAATAGCTTGAATAAATAATCGCCTCGGATATCATGGCGGGATGAGTCGAGGCCGCCATGCAACGCCAGTGAAGTTGGCGAAGAAAGAAAGACAGG
>NZ_JBFTND010000464.1:0-503 GCF_056397305.1 Cupriavidus sp. 05N40 | reverse complement strand
GTCGGCGGTGGCCTTGCAACCCTCCGCGCCCAGGACGCACAAGCCTGTCTGGCCGGAAAAGTGCCAGCCGTTCGACGGGTCCCGGTTGTCGTAGACATCCAGGGCCGCGAGCAACTGCTCGCTCTGCAGCCATTTGTGGTGGTCGTTGGAGCGGCCTTCGGCCATGGCTTCCAGCGTCTTGCACTGCTGCTCGAAGGCGGCCAGGTTGGCTTTCATGGCCTGAACCTGCAGGGCGGCCTGCGGGTCCGGGGGATTGACGTACCTGGTCTCGAATCGATTGCGGTATTCACCGCTGTCGAGCTTCGCCTGCACCCGTGCACGGATGGCCGCCTCGTAGTTCTTCATGTGTTGCTCGGCGGCCTGTTCCCAGCGGGCCTCCTGCTCCGCGTCGAGCACCCAGCCGCGGGTCATGGCGGCGCCGGGGTCTTCGATCTTGGCGCGCTCGATGTCGATGTAGTGTCGCGCCTCGATGGCGGCCGACTTGTCCTCGAACAGCTGCCTGA
>NZ_JBFTND010000463.1:0-503 GCF_056397305.1 Cupriavidus sp. 05N40 | reverse complement strand
CCGTTCGACGGGTCCCGGTTGTCGTAGACATCCAGGGCCGCGAGCAACTGCTCGCTCTGCAGCCATTTGTGGTGGTCGTTGGCGCGGCCTTCGGCCAGTGCTTCCAGCGCCTTGCATTGCTGCTCGAAGTCGGCCAGGTTGGCTTTCATGGCCTGAACCTGCAGGGCGGCCTGCGGGTCCGGGGGATTGACGTACCTGGTCTCGAATCGATTGCGGTATTCGCCGCTGTCGAGCTTCGCCTGCACCCGCGTGCGGATGGTCGTCTCATAGTCCTTCATGTGTTGCCGGGCGGCCTGTTCCCAGCGGGCCTCCTGCTCCGCGTCGAGCACCCAGCCGCGGGTCATGGCGGCGCCGGGGTCTTCGATCTTGGCGCGCTCGATGTCGATGTAGTGTCACCCAGCCGCGGGTCATGGCGGCGCCGGGGTCTTCGATCTTGGCGCGCTCGATGTCGATGTAGTGTCGCGCCTCGATGGCGGCCGACTTGTCCTCGAACAGCTGCCTGA
>NZ_JBFTND010000462.1:0-511 GCF_056397305.1 Cupriavidus sp. 05N40 | reverse complement strand
GGATGTGATTGCGCTGTCACATCAACACGGTATTTCCGGTTTCCCCGTGCTGGAAGGCAAGACCGTGGTCGGYATCATCACCAACCGCGACCTGCGCTTCGAGGAAGACCTGGAAGCCCCCGCGCGCGCCAAGATGACGCCGCGCGAAAAGCTGGTGACGGTGGGCGAGGACGCCTCGCTGGAGGACGCCAAGCGCCTGATGAACCGCCACCGCCTCGAGCGCGTGCTGGTGGTCAACCAGGCTTTCGAGCTGCGCGGCCTGATCACCGTGAAGGACATCCAGAAGGCCGTGGAGCACCCGCTGGCCAGCAAGGACGACCGCGGCCAGCTGCGCGTTGGCGCGGCGGTCGGCGTGGGCCCGGACAATGACGAGCGCGTGGACCTGCTGGTCAAGGCCGGCGTGGACGTGATCGTGGTCGACACCGCGCATGGCCACAGCCAGGGCGTGCTGGACCGCGTGCGCTGGGACAAGCAGAACTATCCGCAGCTCCAGGTGATCGGCGGCAAAATC
>NZ_JBFTND010000461.1:0-511 GCF_056397305.1 Cupriavidus sp. 05N40 | reverse complement strand
AACGAGCGGCTGAAACCGTGGACGAACCACTCCATGCCCTTGGGCGCGTGGCGCAATGTCTGACGCCCCAGGCTGGTGTACCAGGCGAGTGCGCCGCCGGCGAGCCKGGCATGGCCGGCCTTTTCCATTTCCTCGTACAGCCCGTTGGCCTTGTCGAACATGTCYCCCAGRGTCTTGGCSCGCTCCAGGCCTTTGCCGGTGTAGTCGTAGATATCGKSCTCGGTGACGGGCAGCGGSGCGGCTTTGGCCGCTTCCYTGGTGCGCTCCATCTCCGCGAGGATGTCGCTCTGGTTCAGCGCGAAGCCTCGCAGGGCAAGATTGGCGCGGTCGGTGGTGTTGCCCTCCCACCATGTCTGGATGATGTCGGCGGTRGCCTTGCAACCCTCCGCGCCCAGGACGCACAAGCCTGTCTGGCCGGAAAAGTGCCAGCCGTTCGACGGGTCCCGGTTGTCGTAGACATCCAGGGCCGCGAGCAACTGCTCGCTCTGCAGCCATTTGTGGTGGTCGTTGG
>NZ_JBFTND010000460.1:0-513 GCF_056397305.1 Cupriavidus sp. 05N40 | reverse complement strand
CGGCGCTGTTCGGCTCGGTCGCCAGCTTCATCGTCACGCTGCCCCTGGTCTTGCACTTCGACCGTTCCACGGCTGCCATGCAGTTCGTCGAGAAGGCGGAATGGATCGAGCGCTTCAACATCAACTACCACCTGGGTGTCGACGGCATCTCGATGTGGTTCGTGGTGCTGACCGCCTTCATCACGGTGATCGTGGTGATCTCCGCCTGGGAAGTGATCACCGAGCGCGTGRMCGAGTACATGGCCKCGTTCCTGATCCTGTCGGGCYTSATGATCGGYGTGTTCAGCGCGCTCAACGGCATGCTGTTCTACGTGTTCTTCGAAGCCACCCTGATCCCGATGTACATCATCATCGGCGTGTGGGGCGGCCCGAACCGCGTGTACGCGGCCTTCAAGTTCTTCCTCTACACGCTGCTCGGCTCGCTGCTGACGCTGGTTGCGCTGCTGTACCTGTACAGCAAGACCGGTACCTTCGATATCCTCGAATGGCACCAGGCCAAGCTGTCCATGAACG
>NZ_JBFTND010000459.1:0-610 GCF_056397305.1 Cupriavidus sp. 05N40 | reverse complement strand
CAGCAGGGGCGCGAACTCGGCCGGCTTGAGCGCGGCAAGGCCGTCGAACAGCGCCGCGGGCAGCCAGATCGTCTCAAGCAGGCGGACCTTGCCTTCCCAGCCGCGCTGGCGCGTCATGCGCAGCACCTGCGTGCCGCTGGCCAGGCCGAGCTGGATGGCGACCTCGGCCGGCGCGGCCAGCGCGCGCACCGACACGATGCGCGATTCCGGGATCTCCGAGCCGGCGTCGCCGAAGCGGAAGAAGCGCGCCATGGTGGCGCCCGCGAGCGCGCCCCGCACGAAAGTGCCGCGGCCGTGCACGCGTTCGAGCAGGCCCTGGTCCACCAGCGCCTGGATGGCGGCGCGCATGGTGCCCAGCGCCACGCCGTAGTGCTCGGCCAGCGCGCTCTCCGCCGCGATGGCGGTGCCCGAGGCCCATTCGCCGGCCAGGATCCGGCCCCGCAGCGCGGTAGCGATGCGGGCCCAGCGGGGTGCCGCGAGGCTGGCGGCCGAATCGGGGGCGTCGGCTGCCGCCGGGATGGGGGAGGGGGAACCGCTTGGCATGCATGTCTCCGTGTCGGATTTCCGCGCTGGCATCGAGGCCGTCATCGGAGATCTAGTCATCTATAGG
>NZ_JBFTND010000458.1:0-616 GCF_056397305.1 Cupriavidus sp. 05N40 | reverse complement strand
GCATACTCCCTTGTCTGGATGGCGCAATCGTAACAAGAGCGCGGGCCCGGCGGGAAGCTGCGCGGAGGGAGGGCGGCAGCGAGTGTCGTTCCCTGCGCGGGGATGCGGCGGGGCCKGTTCGTGCGCGCCCCATCCGGCACTGGAGAGGATTGCGGGGGTATTTGTTACAGTTCTGCCTCCAGCTGACGTTAGAATGTCCCATTTCCACGGTCACCGACTATGTCCCAGAAGAAATCGCCACGCTTCGAGCTGCGCAGTGGCAATGTCGACGCCCTCCTCCTCGCTCTCAAGTCCGCTGACATGGCAGCGCTGCGGGACGACCTTCTGTCCCGCTTCGAATCGACCCCTGATTTCTTCTCCAACGATGTCGTCGCGCTGGATCTGCGCCGCCTGGAAGGCGACGACCGGATCGCGCTGGACATGGTGATCGAGACCCTGACCCAGCTCAAGGCCCGCGCCATCGGCGTGGTGGCGCGCGAAGCCCAGCGTGACTGGGCGGCGTCCTTCGGCCTGCCGCTGCTGGACAGCCATAGCCGCCGCGGCGGCCGCGACGAGGCCGCGCCGGCCGCGACCCAGGCCGAAGCGCCCCCCGGGGCACCGGCCGGCGGGCAGGCGC
>NZ_JBFTND010000457.1:0-647 GCF_056397305.1 Cupriavidus sp. 05N40 | reverse complement strand
GTCGTCATCTTGTGCGTGAAGTCATTGCGAATGCACCTGATCTTTCGATGCTGATCAGCGAGCTTTCGCGATGCCTTCTCACGGTTCTTGGACGGGAGAAGACGCACCCCCGTGGGAATCCGGCCCTTTTCACCTAGGCCCATACGTTGCTTCTGCGCTTCCATCTTGCGCGACACYGACCGCTGCAACCKCGTCAACCGCTTCTGCGCCTTCTTYAGCGCACGCGGCGTCTCATAACGTTTGCCGTCAGAGCAGACGATTTCCTTGACGTTGAGGTCGACGCCGGTGACCGGGCGGCGAGCCGCCGGCTCAATCCAGCATATGTCCACCTCCTGCTGCAGCGACAGATACCAGCGTGTGCCATCGCGTGACACCGTGGCGCCCATTATCTTGCCGCCGAACCGCGGTGCCTCTTTCATCCTCACYTTGCCCAGCACGGGCAGACGTACYTGCCTTTCATCYACGGTCAGCTTGTCGTTGGCGACGTAGAAAGAATCGCGCGCCTKTCCCTTCCGCTTGAAGACAGGGCGATAAGCATTCTTTCCCYTTTTYACGTCGTCGAAGAACTTGCTCCAGGCCTTGCTCAGATTGGCAAAGGGCTGCGCATGCGAGTCACGATGCATGTCCGCGAGTCACGATGCATGTCC
>NZ_JBFTND010000456.1:0-706 GCF_056397305.1 Cupriavidus sp. 05N40 | reverse complement strand
ACTGCGTACAGATGGACGTGAAGATCCCCGACTCGCTCGCGGCGGAGCGCGCCGAGGCCATCAAGGCTGCCGAGAAGGCGCGCGCCATCGAGATCCAGAAGTCTGGCAAGTGGCCCCACCTGTGGCGCGTGACCGGCCGCTATGCCAACGTCAGCATCTTCGATGTGGGAAGCAACGATGAACTGCACGAACTGCTGTCTTCGCTGCCGCTGTTTCCCTACATGACCATACAGGTCACGCCGCTGGCGCGGCATCCGTCGGCGATTTGAGAACTAGTTGTGATGCGTCAAGACGTTATTTATCGAGGCTGCGAGTGGGGCTAAATCGGCCTGATGTGCGTTTTGTCACAACTTGCCCTCCCGTCCTGGACGGACGGGAGGCAACAGCATGTCTCCGTGCAAGCACGCCAATATCAATCCGCCGGCTTCAACTCGATCAGCAGATCCTTCGCGGCCACGCGGTCACCCTGCTTCACATGCACTGCGGCAATCTCGCAGTCGCGATCCGCGGTGATGTGGGTTTCCATCTTCATCGCCTCCAGCGCCATCAGCGTCGTACCCGCCGCCACGCGCTGTCCTGGCTGGACCGCCACCGTCACGATCGAGCCCGGCATGGGCGCGGCGATATGCAGCGGATTGCCGGGCTCGGCAACCGGACGGCTGCTGCGCACCACGCTCGCATGCGTGGTACTACGCTGCTCGACCAG
>NZ_JBFTND010000455.1:0-745 GCF_056397305.1 Cupriavidus sp. 05N40 | reverse complement strand
GCGTTGGATATGTCGCAACGATCCCGTATTACGTGAGGATGGGTCGCCAAGTCAGGACCCGGCAGACAGCATGGGCCACTGCAGTGGTGGTAGTGCGGCGAAGTAGATTTCGCCTTGCTGGCCCGCAGCCCGCTATGGATTTACCACTGCAAGAACGCTGGCCCGCGAGATACCATAGGTCCGGGCCAAGGCGCTGGCCGCACTCAACGGCGTCCCACTACGTCGGCAAATTCGCGCATCGCCGTGGCCGCTTTCGCTGCCGTACATGGCGTTCCGGGAAGGGGAAAGGCGAACACCTGTGCGTTGGAGAAATGAAGGTTAAGACCTGCATTGAAGCCGTATTCCGACTTCTGTCGCAACCCAAACCGATACCGAAGCAAGTTGTCGAGAACGCGCTTGTAAACGAAGACAACCACACGCGGATGATGCACGCATATCAGTTCGAGGATGCGATCCATCCCTGCCACATATTCCTCTGATGAAGGTTCGCTTCCATACGCACGCGGGACCTTCACAAGGTCCGTTATACCGAAGCCGTGGTCGAGCAGTGAATCATCTTCAAACCGGGTAGTAGGGTTGAACAGACCATATTCCTTCAATCGATTCCAGAACATCTTGCCCTGAGCGCCTTGAAAGTAGTGGCCCGCAGCGACACTTACCGGCGCTGGCGTCTTGGCAACGAACAGAACTTCAAGTCCGGGACGCGTGGGAAGAATGTCACGAAGCGTTTGAACATCCTGCCCGC
>NZ_JBFTND010000454.1:0-773 GCF_056397305.1 Cupriavidus sp. 05N40 | reverse complement strand
GACCAGTAGCCATCGGCAGGCATGCGCTTGATGTCGATGTCCAGGCCGACACGCTGCGCGGTCTGCTGCAGCACCGTCGCGATCTCCACCGAATACAGCGCGGCGGGCGAGGTCACCACCGGCACCTTGCCCGTCACGCCGGCTTTGCGGAAATGGAACTTCGCCTTCTCCGGATCGAAGGCGCGCTGCGGCAAATCCTTGAAGAAGAAGCGGTTGGTGGGGTCGATCGGCTGATCGTTGCCGAGCACCGCATAGTCGAGCGCGATGGCTTTCTTCATCTGCTCGCGGTCTTGCAGGTACTTCATTCCCATCAAGAAGTCCGGGCTCATGCCTGGACCCGCGTCCTTGCGCATGATCAGGTCTGAGTACTGCCCCGATTGCGTGACGAGGATGGCGTAGCCCGGCGTACCCTTGACTCGGGCCACGGCGCGGGGGTTGACCATGGCCACCAGGTCCATCCCGCCCGACAGCAGCGCGTTGACGCGCGCACTGTCATCCGCAATGCCGACGAACTCGATTTCGTCGAGATAGGGCTTGCCGGGCTTCCAGTAGGCGCCGTTTCGCACCACGAGTGTGCGCACGCCCGGCCTGAACTCCTTGATCTTGTAGGGTCCGGTACCAATGCCGGCACTGAAGTCGGTGGTGCCGTCCTTGACGATGAGGAAGTGGAAGGTGCCCAGGATCACCGGCAGGTCGGCATTGGGGCTGGTGAGCACCACCGTGACCTCGTTCGGGCCGGTGGCTTTCACGCTCTCGATCTGCTCGGCCAGCAG
>NZ_JBFTND010000453.1:0-847 GCF_056397305.1 Cupriavidus sp. 05N40 | reverse complement strand
GCCCATCACCCTTCCGCTGTGGCTGGGCTGGCTGCTGATCAACGCGTTTCCCGACAGCGTGGAAGCATGCATCCAGTACAACGTGCCCTACACGCCCTTTCCCACGGACATCGACGAGTTGTGCGGCATGGCATCGCCGCAGGTGAACGTCGATGCCTAGCATCATGGGGACCACACCATCCGCACCTTTAGGCTGCTGCTTCTTCAGCGCCTCCATCGATCCTGCCAAGCCGGAGCCAGTGGGGACGCGACAGTGAAAGAGGAAACCATCAGGCGACTTCCGCCCAGCCTGCGTCTGGGCGGCACACCGCTCTATCGGAACCACGCCACCAGCGAGCCGCCCAAACCCGATGGCGTGCGTCGCGTCAATGATCAGTGCGTCGAACTGGAGACCTATGCGAATTTCACGCGGACCAGTACAGCGAGCTTTATTGGCATGTCAGTCGTTGTAGCGATCATAGGCTCACTATTCAGTTTCTGGGCAATTGGTATGGAGGCCCTAACGGCGAAGGACATCGTCTACACCGCTTTGTGTAGCTTGCCTGTGTTAGCGTTTGGATTTTGCTTCTACTTTGCCAGCGGCGCGCATCGCACCCGTGGCGCCTTCATCCGCATTCATCGCGGCACGCGCAAACTCTATTTCATTTTCCCCGGCAAAGAGCGCCTGCACGTGCTCGACTGGAACCAACTCGAAGCCCTGGCCGGCTACATCCCCATCGTGTCTGCCAGTGGCTATGCCAGCCGGCATCCGCTGTACCTGATCGGGGTCGATTACACGATGGACCCGTCGACCGAAATCTGCGCGGCCTGCGGCAACCTGGGTCTGTTCGACGGCGATCGCTCGGCC
>NZ_JBFTND010000452.1:0-861 GCF_056397305.1 Cupriavidus sp. 05N40 | reverse complement strand
ATTCATTGCCATTTTCGATGACGACGCCCTGCAAAAATGGTGCAAACACACCATGTATCGCGGACCCAAGTTCAATGGGGAAAAACCATACGAGGATACGCAAGAAGAACTTGCCGCTCTCTATGGCGGACTGCGCGAGGTGCTCTGATGTACTACGTAGAGTGGATGGCATGGCTGCTCAACATCAAGTCTGATCAATGGTTTGAAGCGAACATGGGAGACGCCGACGGTTCAAAGAAGCCGCTGGTGGAACCCGTGTATGCAGAGACCGTGGCCGAAGACAAAGCGAATCAGGCAGCGAAACGGTTCGCACATGCCGAAACACGAGGTCCGGTCTATGCCTGCAATGACACTTACCTGGAAATGCGTTGTGGTGGCATGGAGGAGAAGCGCGGGCTGGTAACTTTTGTCTCAGGTGCGGTTGTTCTCCTCCTGTTTGGCATGTGGATTGACTTTGCCTTGCCCATCTTCTGGGCCTTCATCGTGGGCAACGAAACCGTGTTCGGCAGACCTTGGGATATTGGCGACATTGTTTTTGCGGTGTTCGTAACATTTCTTGCTGGCGCACCGCTCTGGTTTTATTTCAAATACGCTTTTCGCGTCACCCGCCTGGAAGCCTTGACCTCCCGTCACCTGCTGATCCGCTTCAACCGTGTCACGCGGCAGGTCTATCTGCATCGTCCTCCTAGCTGTGGAGGGATTGTCGTTGTGCCCTGGGAGGGCGTCAGTTCGATGGAAGTCGCCGGCCAGCGCTTGCTTCTCGGCTGGTTCGCCGACGACACGCCGCTGCCCTTTCCCGTCATAGCCTTTGTCGGCAAGCAAAGCAGCAGTGAGGCGGATTTGCAGGCGGAGTGGGAGTTC
>NZ_JBFTND010000451.1:0-879 GCF_056397305.1 Cupriavidus sp. 05N40 | reverse complement strand
CGCCTAATCCCTACCGCGCCGCCGATCCCACCGATGCGCAAGGCATCATCGACGCCTCGGTGGCGGCACTGCGCGCGAAAATCGCCGAACTGGGCGCGGACAATGTGGCCGCGTTCTTCTGCGAACCGATCCAGGGCTCGGGCGGCGTGATCGTGCCGCCCAAGGGCTGGCTCAGGGCCATGCGCGACGCCGCGCGCGAGCTGGACATCCTCTTCGTGGTCGACGAGGTCATCACCGGGTTCGGCCGCACCGGCCCCATGTTTGCCTGCGAGGCCGAAGACGTCACCCCGGACATCATGACGCTGGCCAAGGGCCTCACCGCCGGCTACGTCCCGATGGGCGCGACGCTGATCTCCGACCAGGTCTATGCCGGCATCGCCGACGGCGCACCCGGCGCAGCGCCCATCGGCCACGGCGCCACGTATTCGGCCCACCCGGTCAGTGCGGCAGTGGCGCTGGAAGTCCTGCGGCTGTATGAGGAAGGGGGCATCCTGGCCAATGGGCAGCGTGGCGCGGCAACCTTCGCAGCCGGACTGGATGCGCTACGCAGTCATCCGCTGGTGGGCGACTCGCGCCATCGCGGACTGCTGGGCGCGCTGGAACTTGTCAGCGACAAGGCCAGCAAGCGCGGCTTCGACGCATCGCTGGGGCTGTCCGACCGCATTGCCGCGACCGCCTACGGCAACGGCATCGTGTTCCGCGCCTTTGGCGACAATATCCTCGGCTTTGCCCCAGCGCTGACGTACACCGAAGACGAATTCGAGCTGATGTTCGCGCGCGTGAAGCAGACGCTTGACGACGTGCTCGCCTTCCCCGAGGTGCGTGCCGCGCTTGCGAGCTGAGATTGCAGCAGTCAGCCCATTGTTTCCAAACCAACGC
>NZ_JBFTND010000450.1:0-895 GCF_056397305.1 Cupriavidus sp. 05N40 | reverse complement strand
CTGCGTGAGAATGGTGTCGGCGCTGGGGCGCGGGTTGACATTGCCGAAGCCYACGGGGCTGTTGAGCCAGTGRTTCGACCAGTAGCCATCGGCAGGCATGCGCTTGATGTCGATGTCCAGGCCGACACGCTGCGCGGTCTGCTGCAGCACCGTCGCCATCTCGACCGAATACAGGGCGGCGGGCGAGGTCACCATCGGCACCTTGCCCGTCACGCCCGATTTGCGCAAATGGTACTTAGCCTTGTCAAGGTCGAAGGCCAGCTGCGGCAGGCCCTTGAAAAAGAAGCGGTTGGTGGGGTCGATCGGCTGATCGTTGCCGAGCACCGCATAGTCGAGCGCGATGGCCTTCTTCATCTGCGCGCGGTCTTGCAGGTACTTCATCCCCATCACAAAGTCGGGGTTCATACCTGGACCCGCGTCCTTGCGCATGATCAGGTCTGTGTACTGCCCCGATTGCGTGATGAGGGTGCCGAAGCCCGGCGTACCCTTGACGCGGGCCACGGAGCGCGGGTTGACAGAGCCCACCAGATCCATGCCGCCGGACAGCAGCGCGTTGACGCGCGCGCTCTCATCGCCGATACCGACGAACTCGATCTCGTCGAGGTAGGGCTTTCCCTGTCTCCAGTACGCATCGTTGCGCACCACCACAGTGCGCACGCCCGGCCTGACCTCCTTGATCTTGTAAGGCCCGGTACCGATGCCGGCACTGAAGTCGGTGGTGCCGTCCTTGACGATGAGGAAGTGGAAGGTGCCCAGGATCACCGGCAGGTCGGCATTGGGGCTGGTGAGCACCACCGTGACCTCGTTCGGGCCGGTGGCTTTCACGCTCTCGATCTGCTCGGCCAGTGACCTCGTTCGGGCCGGTGGCTTTCACGCTCTCGATCTGCTCGGCCAG
>NZ_JBFTND010000449.1:0-923 GCF_056397305.1 Cupriavidus sp. 05N40 | reverse complement strand
TCATGTGGTAGCTCACCGCGCTGAACCAGTCCAGGTTGGCGAACATCTTCTTGCCATCCTGCATGGTGGCTTCAATGCGATCGGCAATGTCGAACATCTTCATCGAGCCGGCGTCGCTGGATAGCTTGCGCGCCACTTCCTTGATCACCTGGTTGCGCGGGTCGGAAACCGTGTACACCGGGTGGCCGAAACCGATCACCACTTCCTTGTTTTCCACGCGGCGCTTGATGTCGGCCTCGGCTTCGGCGGGGCTGTCGTAGCGCTTCTGGATCTCGAACGCCACTTCGTTGGCGCCGCCGTGCTTGGGGCCGCGCAGCGCGCCGATGGCGCCGGCGATCGACGAGTACATGTCCGAGCCGGTGCCGGCGATCACGCGGGCGGTGAAGGTGGAGGCGTTGAACTCGTGCTCGGCGTACAGGTTCAGCGAGGTCTGCATGGCGCGTTCCCACAGCGCCGAGGGCTTCTCGCCGTGCAGCAGGTGCAGGAAGTGCGCGCCGATGGAGTCGTCGTCGGTCTCGACCTCGATGCGGCGGCCGTTATGGCTGTAGTGGTACCAGTACAGCAGCATCGAGCCGAAGCTGGCCATCAGGCGGTCGGCGATGTCGCGCGCGCCCGGGGTGTTGTGGTCTTCCTTCTCGGGCAGCACGGTGCCGAGCACGGACACGCCGGTGCGCATCACGTCCATCGGGTGGGCGCTGGCGGGCACCCATTCGAGCGCGGCCTTGACGTTGGCGGGCAGGCCGCGCAGGGCCTTGAGCTTGGCCTTGTAGGCCTTGAGTTCGGCGCGGGTGGGGAGCTTGCCGTGCACCAGCAGGTGGGCGATCTCCTCGAATTCGCAGGTCTCGGCGATGTCGAGGATGTCGTAGCCGCGGTAGTGCAGGTCGTTGCCGGTGCGGCCGACCGTGCAGAGCGCTGCAGAGCGC
>NZ_JBFTND010000448.1:0-925 GCF_056397305.1 Cupriavidus sp. 05N40 | reverse complement strand
CTGCTCGGCAGTCCATCCCTTTCCCATGCCGAACCCAGCATTCAGGTCGGCTTCTCTCCGGAAGGCTCGGCGCGGATGCTGGTGCTGGAGACGATCGGTAGCGCGAAGCGCAGCATCCAGATGCTCGCCTACGCGTTCCAGGCCCCCGACATCATGCAGGCGCTGGTCGATGCCAGGAATCGCGGCGTGGATGTGCGCGTGGTGATCGACAAGAAGCGCAACCTGGGCAAAGTCAGCAATGCGGCCATGGACTTCGTGACCCGCAATGGTGTGGAACTGCGGACCAACGACCATTTCCACATCCATCACGACAAGACGATCATCGTCGACGGCAATACGGTAGAAACGGGCTCTTTCAATTTCGCGCCGTCCGCCGAGACGGCCAACTCCGAAAATGTGGTCGTCATTCGAGACATGCCGGAGGTTTCGCGCCAGTACATCGCGCACTGGCAGTCGCGCTGGGATCTCGGGAAGCCCTATCCCGCGCGCTGACCGGCACCCGCACACCGGAAATCATGAGGAACAAGACTGATGAATGTGTTCGAAGCGTTCACCGAAATTAAACACCTGCCGGCCAGAGAGCGGCTTCTGATCGGCGTGAGCCTGAACAACAGGTTCGCCTGGTCTGCTGGTCGCATCGATGACCCCAGCGTCTCAATCGGCTTTGAATCTGCCGTCACGCGGGCCATCGAAGAGTTCCAGGCTGGAGACAGGCTACTGAGCATCAGGATCATTCCGTCTGGYGGCGGCCATATCGTCGTGGCGATGGGCGCGGAATCGGCCGTAGCCATCATCGACGCCATGACCAAGGGCATAGACCTCATTTCCCAACGCGGCGGAAACTGAGAAACTGCCCGGCTACAGGCACGCGGCCATCGCCGCCATCGCCGCCATCGCCGCCATCGCCGCCCTCAGCCTGATTTCA
>NZ_JBFTND010000447.1:0-944 GCF_056397305.1 Cupriavidus sp. 05N40 | reverse complement strand
GTTGCGGGGCCGCCGCTGCTTATTTTCAACGGCATCGGCGCCAACCTCGAACTCGTCGAGCCGTTCGTGGACGCGCTCGACGGTACCGAAGTGATCATCTTCGACGTGCCCGGCGCGGGCGGTTCCCCCGCGCCCTTGCTTCCCTATCGCCTTTCCAGCCTGTGCGTGATCGCCGACAAGCTCCTCAGCCATCTCGGCTACGAAGGACAGGTCGATACGCTCGGTGTCTCCTGGGGCGGGGCGCTTGCGCAGGAGTTCGCGCATCTCTATCCGCAGCGTTGCCGGCGCCTTGTGCTGGCGGCGACCTCGCCGGGCGTGATCATGGTGCCGGGAAGCGTGTCGGTCCTCTCGAAGATGATCGGGGTACGCCGCTACTCTGATCCGGACTACCTGCGCCGCGTGGGCGCCGATATCTATGGCGGCGCCTTCCGCGACGACCCCGGCTTGCTGGAAGAGCACGGCCGCCATATGCAACCGCCGCGCGGCCGCGGCTATGTCTACCAGTTGCTGGCGGCCTGGGGATGGAGCAGCCTGTTGTGGCTCGGTGCCCTGGAACAGCCCACGCTGGTCATGCACGGCTCCGACGACCCGATCGTGCCCCTGGTCAATGCCAGGATCCTTGCTTCGCGCATTCGCCAGGCCGGACTCCATGTATTCGAGGACGGCCACCTCTTCCTCCTGACACGCGTCGGTGAAGCGGCACAGGTGGTGCTGCGCTTCCTGCGTCAGCCTCAAGCCTGACGCCGCGGGTGCCCGGCTTCCCGGGCGCCCCTTTGAAGGGGCCGCTGCCTGCGCTGCCCCTTGTCCGCCGCACGAAAGAAGCGCCTTCGGGCCGCGCGTGCCGTGCCGCCCCTCCCGATCCTGCAATGCCATGACAAAGCCCGCGATCCCGCAATCCCGCGCGATGCCCGAAAAAAACGGCCGCACAGGGTGATCCCCTGGCG
>NZ_JBFTND010000446.1:0-995 GCF_056397305.1 Cupriavidus sp. 05N40 | reverse complement strand
GAGCTGCTCAAGGGCGCGTCCGCCATCATTCCGGAGGCCAACCATGCCATCGTCTGACCAAGCCGCCACCAACGCCACTTTCGCCACTATCGCCACTATCGCCACCGACAACCCGGCGCCGCTGCTGGCGCTGCGCAATATCTCCAAGACCTTCCCCGGCGTGCGCGCGCTGCRCAACGTGGAGCTGACCGCCTACGCCGGCGAGGTGCATGCGCTGATGGGCGAGAACGGCGCCGGCAAGTCCACGCTGATGAAGATCCTCTCGGGCGCCTATATCGCCGACCCCGGCGGCGAATGCCGCATCGACGGCCAGCCGGTGCAGATCGACGGCCCGCAGGCRGCGCGCGCGCTGGGCGTGGCGGTGATCTACCAGGAGCTGAGCCTGGCGCCCAACCTGAGCGTGGCGGAGAACATCTACCTGGGCCGCGCACTGCAGAAGCACGGACTGGTGGCGCGCGGCGACATGGCGCGCGCGTGCGAACCCACGCTGGTGCGCCTCGGCGCGGACTTCCCGGCCACCGCCTGCGTGGCGGGCCTGTCGATCGCGCAGCGGCAGCTGGTGGAGATCGCCCGCGCGGTGCATTTCGATGCGCGCATCCTGGTGATGGACGAGCCCACCACGCCGCTGTCCACCCACGAGACCGACCGGCTGTTCGCGCTGATCCGGCAGCTGCGCGGCGAGGGCATGGCCATCCTCTACATCAGCCACCGCATGGCTGAGATCGACGAGCTGGCCGACCGCGTCACGGTGCTGCGCGACGGCGGTTTCGTCGGCACGCTGGAGCGCGCCGCGCTGACCCGGGCGGCGCTGGTCAAGATGATGGTGGGCCGCGATCTGTCGGGCTTCTACACCAAGACCCATGCCAAGCCGGGCCAGCATGGCGAGGTGATGCTGTCGGTGCGCGACATGGCCGACGGCCGGCGCGTCAAGGGCTGCAGCTTCGAGGTGCATGCCGGCGAAGTACTGGGGCTGGCCGGGCTGGTCGGTGCCGGGC
>NZ_JBFTND010000445.1:0-1011 GCF_056397305.1 Cupriavidus sp. 05N40 | reverse complement strand
GCAATCCGGCTGCTGGTCAACGACGCACTGAAGGACCTCAACGGGCTGTTTAGCACCATCTATGCCGACAGCGGACGTGCCTCGATTGCCCCAGAGAAGTTGCTGCGTGCACTGCTGTTGCAAGTGTTTTACTCCGTGCGCAGCGAGCGCATGTTGATGGAGCAAATGCGCTACAACATGCTGTTTCGTTGGTTCGTTGGCCTGGCGATGGAAGACGACGTGTRGAACCACTCAGTCTTTTCGAAGAACCGTGATCGGTTGCTTGAGCACAAGGTAATCGAGAGCTTTTTCACGAAGGTGACGAGCGTGGCCGACCGGCATAACCTTCTGTCCAAGGACCATTTTTCGGTCGACGGCACGCTGATTCAGGCATGGGCCAGCCATAAGAGCTTTCGCCCCAAGGACGACACGGATGACACCCCGCCCGCAGGCGGCGGCCGCAATGCCGAGGCCGACTGGAAGGGTAAGCGGCGCAGCAATGCAACCCACGAATCGAGCACCGACCCGAGTGCGCGGCTGTACAAGAAGAGTGCCCAGAGCCCGGCCATCCTCAGTTATCAGGGGCACATTCTGATGGAGAACCGCTCCGGCCTGGTGGTCGGCGCGGTTGTGAGTCACGCCGATGGCTTTGCCGAACGTGCCAGCGCATTGCGCTTGCTCGACTGCATGCCTGGCAATCATGCCAAGACKATCGGTGCGGACAAGGCTTACGACACGCACGACTTTGTTCARGACTGCCGAGCGCGCAGGGTGACRCCYCATGTRGCRCGCAACGACGCGCGAGCTGGCGGCAGCGCAATCGATGGCCGTACCTCGCGGCACGAGGGATACCGAGTGAGCCAGGTCATCCGCAAACGCATCGAAGAGCACTTTGGCTGGGGCAAGACGGTCGGACGGCTTCGCCAAACCGTATATCGTGGCCTCGAACGCGTGGACCAACACTTCAAGCTGACGATGATCGCCAGCAATCTGACCCGAATCGCACGAATACTGGGTGCGGTGCCGCGAGGA
>NZ_JBFTND010000444.1:0-1027 GCF_056397305.1 Cupriavidus sp. 05N40 | reverse complement strand
CGGCTGGACCGGCGACGTCGGCGCCTATCTGCCGCTGCCGGGCAGCTCCGAGAAGTTCTATTGGTTCATCGGGCCTACCATGAGCTTCGCGGACTCGCGCTACATGAACACCTGGTTCGGCGTCAGCGCAGAGCAGTCGGCGCGCTCCGGCTATGCCCAGCATCAAGCCGGCGCGGGCATCAAGTCCTATGGCGCCGGCCTGAGCGCGATGTGGTTCTTCCACAAGCACTGGTTCATCACGAGCGACGTCAGCGTGTCGCAGCTGGTGGGCAGCGCCGCCAGCAGTCCGGTCGTGCAGCGCGCCACCAGCTTCTCGGGAGATATGTCGTTCAACTATCAGTTCTGAGCACTCCGGGGCGTTCCGGGCGCCCGCGCCGGCTTTCGCCGGCATTGCCACGCGGCGCAGGTCGCGCTGGCGGGGCCGGGCGGGCCCGGCCCGCCCGTGCGATGCTCAGGCCGCCTTGCGGTGCCTGCGTTCGGGCTTGCACTCGTACTTGGATTCGCGCCGGCCGTCTTCGTAGGCCACCTCCAGCCGCACCGTGAAGCCCCACAGCCGCGTCACGTGGCGGATCACCTCGTCGAAGTTCTGCGCCAGCGGACGGCGGTCGTTCTGCAGGTGCCGCAGCGTCAGCGAGCGGTCGCCGCCGACATCCACATTGGTAATCTGGATGTTCGGCTCCATGTTCGACAGGTCGTACTGGTTGGCCAGCAGCTGCCGGATATTGCGATAGCCCTCGTCGTTATGGATGGCGGTCACGCGCAGCTTGCCTTCGCGGTCGTCGTCGAGCACCGAGAACAGCTTGAGCTCGCGGATCACGCGTGGCGACAGGAACTGCAGCAGGAAGCTCTCGTCCTTGAAGTTGCGCATGGCGAAGTCGAGCGTCTTGCGCCAGTCGCTGCCGGCGAACTCCGGCGCCCAGCGGTAATCTTCCTCGGTCGGGTTCTCGCACATGCGGCGCAGGTCCTGGAATATCAGGAAACCGACCGTGTACGGATTCAGGCCGCTGTAGTACGGGCTGTTGTACGG
>NZ_JBFTND010000443.1:0-1072 GCF_056397305.1 Cupriavidus sp. 05N40 | reverse complement strand
ATGTGAACCAGCTGCGTGTCTTCGCGCTGCTCAACCAGTTCCGCCTGCAGTACCCCGACCAGGCCGCCGCGTAAGCACCGGCTGTCTCAACCTCGCGGCCCGCCATCGTGCGGGCCGTTTGCATTTTAGGAGACCGATATGGGTCAAAAAATTGCCGGTACCGTCTACGTCAAGGCGGACGGTACGCAGTTCGATTGCCAGGGCGCGGGCGAGGCGCCCATCACGAAGTACAAGCGCGAAAGCATCCGCCCCGGGATGATCAAAGAGGAGGATCTGGTCCCCTACATCAAGGCGGACATGTCGTTCACCAAGGACTTCCCGCTCACCAAGCTGCAGGACGCGATCGACATGGTGGTCACGATCGAGTTCAAGAACGGAAAGACTTACGTGCTCACCGGCGCTTACGTGGTCGGCGAGCCGTCCGCTGCTGGCGATGACGGCAAGGTGTCGCTCGAGTTCAATGGCGTGGAGGGCAAGTGGCAATGACGACAACCACCATCAAGCTCACCAAGCCCGTCAACGCGCACGGTGAGGCGATCGACGAGATCGTGCTGCGCGAGCCCAAGCCGGCCGACGCCCGGGTCATCAAGGCCATGCCGTACTGGATCGACAAAGACGAGAACGTGCAGCTCAACCCGACCGCCGCGGCGCAGTACCTGGTCAAGTGCGGCGGCATTCCGATGTCGGCTGTCGACGAACTCGATCTGTCCGATTTCAATGCGCTGTGCTGGGCGGTCGCCGGTTTTTTCTTCAAGGGCAAGTCACCGACGCCGACGACCTGATCCGCGTCGCGTACGACCTTGCCAGCTTCTGGAAGGTGGATCCCGAGGTGGTGCTCGACCGGCCGGTCAGCATCATCGCGGAGCAGTACGACCACGCCATGCGCATCAACCGGCAAAGCGTGCCGGACACGGAGTAGGGGATGGCCGATAAGTTTCAACTCAAGGCGCTGATCACCGGCGTCGACAAGCTGTCGCCCACGCTGGCAGGCATCCGCAAGAACCTCGCTGGTTTCCGGAAGGGGCTCAAGGCCGATGGCATGGGCAGCCTTTCGTTCGGCGACGTGCTGGCG
>NZ_JBFTND010000442.1:0-1076 GCF_056397305.1 Cupriavidus sp. 05N40 | reverse complement strand
TCGAAGCCCTTGTCAGCGATGCCGTAGCGCAGGGGGTAGACCGGGACGCCGCGCTGGCACGACGGCGGCGAAATGGCGCAATTCCTTGGCTTCTCACTGGGATGCGCGGGTTGAAGTGCTTTTTTGAGGGGCAGGGTCACGGTGGTAATCCTCAAACTACTTTCTCGTCCTCGAAGCGCAGTTCGTTGTAGCCCTCGCCCTTGTGGGTCTGGCTTTTGATGGTCATGCGGGTCTTGTGGCGCGGCAGCGCGTAGGCCGGCAACTGGTTCGATCGGTACGTGCGGCCGGTGATGACCGGCTGGTCAGGATCGCCGTCCCAGAAGTCGACGATGACCTCCTGGCCGATGCGCGGGATGGCGGGGCCGGCGTGGGCCAGCTGCACGTCGAGACGGAAGGTCTCGGAGAGGGCTTCGTCGAAATCGAACGCGATGACTTCGAAGTCGACCCTGTCGACGACGGCGAAGGTGAAGCGCAGGGCGGACTGGCGTGGCATGGCAAGTTCCTGGCAAGGCGATATCACCCGCCGGCCGGCGTACCTGTGGCGCCGACTGGGGTGGCCGTCTATGGGCTGTCACTTGCGGGGGAGAATGCCGCAGGAAAAGGCGCGCAGGTCTCGGATGTTTCGGAAAAGCCGTGTGGAAACGGCGTCATTCCTTCGGTGCCTGATGCCGCAACGGCCCCCGTCGCGGCATCATGGCCAGTGTGGGATCGCGACGCACGTCGTCGGGCTTGGGCGTTTTCACCGGTAGTGTGGCTCTGATAGAGCGGCGTGCCGCCCAGGCGCAGGCTGGGCGGCAGCCGCTTGATGGTCTCCGCTATTCACTGTGGCGTCCCCTCTGGCTCCAGCTTGGCCGGGCCGATGGAGGCGGTGAAGAAGCAACCGCCTAAACGTGCAGATGGTGTGGTCCCCATGATGCTAGGCATCGTCGTTCACCTGCGGCGATGCCATGCCGCACAACTCGTCGATGTCCGTGGGAAAGGGCGTGTAGGGCACGTTGTACTGGATGCATGCTTCCACGCTGTCGGGAAACGCGTTGATCAGCAGCCAGCCCAGCCACAGCGGAAGGGTGATGGGC
>NZ_JBFTND010000441.1:0-1239 GCF_056397305.1 Cupriavidus sp. 05N40 | reverse complement strand
CGGCATGCAGTTTCTGGATCTGATCCAGGAAGGCAATATCGGCCTGATGAAGGCGGTGGACAAGTTCGAATACCGGCGCGGCTGGAAGTTTTCGACGTATGCCACTTGGTGGGTCCGGCAGGCTGTCACGCGCGCGCTTGCCGATCAGGCACGGACGATTCGGGTGCCGGTGCACATGATCGAGACGATCAACAAGCTGAACCGGATCTCGCGCGAATTCCTGCAACAGACTGGCCAGGAAGTCCATCCCGCCGTCCTCGCCGAACGCATGGAGATGTCCGAGCAGAAAGTGCGAGATATCCTCAAGCTCGCGAGGCAGCCTGTCTCGCTTGAGACCCCTGTGGGCGACGACGCCGACGCTACGCTCGGCGACATGATTGAGGATGTCTCTGCGAGTTCACCGGCTGAAGCCGCGATTCAGGCGAGCCTGCGCGCAGAGATCGATGGGGCACTCGGCGAGTTATCGCCGCGCGAGGCCAAGGTCCTTCGGATGCGATTCGGACTCGATACTACCTCTGAGCACACGCTTGAAGAGGTCGGCAAGCAGTTTGACGTGACCCGTGAGCGAATCCGTCAGATTGAGGCCAAGGCGATGCGCAAGCTCAAGCATCCCAGTCGCGCTGACAAGTTACGGCTCTTTCTGGAGCGTTGAGAAAAGGCACTGGCGCGCCCCTTCTCGACACCCTGCGCCAAGCCGGCAACGACCACGCAGCCTGTTCGGCGCAAACTTTGCGCAACTCCTCCTCGGGGTCATCGTACTTTCCAAAAAAAAATGGCGGTAGCAGACCGCAGAGCCGCCTGTAGCAAGGTTTTCCGGCGCAATGCATCACGTGCCGCCGGAGTGTTTGCAAACGCTTGATAGATAAGCCCATTCCTGTGCATACCGCCAGAAAATGCAAGGAAAGTACGATGACCCCTATATGGCAATACCTAGCGAAAGCCATGACCTGCATCAGCTGGACGACTTTGTTGCGTCGCTAGCGCTGTGGGCGTCGTCCCGGGTCGAGCTAGGAAAGCAAGGCGAAGCGACCGTCGTGGAGGACAAATGGAGGCCAACGAATGAGGTATGTAGAGGCCGGCCCCGTTATAGGCAATGCGTCTCGATGTCGGCGGCCCCTTTTGTGGCCGGGTTACAGTGATTCTCTGATCTCGGACCTTCACATAAGATGCGACGCCTCGTGGGGGCATACTTGTGAGGGCGAGGCGTCCCCTAGGCTGCCCTTCTCCTAGCCTCAGCGC
>NZ_JBFTND010000440.1:0-1291 GCF_056397305.1 Cupriavidus sp. 05N40 | reverse complement strand
CAACGCGCTCAACGATGCCCTGATGGACGAAGTGGGTGCCGCCCTGCTGGCGTTCGACGCCGATGACGCCATCGGCAGCATCGTCATCACCGGCAGCGAGCGAGCCTTCGCCGCCGGTGCCGATATCGGCATGATGGCCAAGTACTCCTATATGGATGTGTACAAGGGCGACTACATCACGCGCAACTGGGAAACCATCCGCCGCATCCGCAAGCCGGTGATTGCCGCGGTGGCCGGCTACGCGCTGGGCGGCGGCTGCGAGCTGGCAATGATGTGCGACATCATCATCGCGGCGGACAGCGCCCGCTTCGGCCAGCCGGAAGTCAAGCTGGGCACCATGCCGGGCGCCGGAGGCACGCAGCGCCTGCCGCGCGCCGTCTCCAAGGCCAAGGCCATGGACCTGTGCCTGACCTCGCGCATGATGGATGCGGCCGAAGCCGAGCGCGCAGGCCTGGTGTCGCGCGTGGTTGCTGCCGACAAGCTGCTGGATGAAGCCGTGAGCGCGGCGGAGACGATTGCCGGCTTTTCCCTGCCTGTCGTCATGATGATCAAGGAGTCGATCAACGCCGCCTACGAAACCAGCCTGAGCGAAGGCGTGCATCTGGAACGGCGCCTGTTCCATTCGACCTTTGCGACGGACGACCAGAAGGAGGGAATGGCGGCGTTTGTGGAGAAACGAGCACCCGAGTTCCGCCATCGCTAAAAACTTGATAGGGAAATACCCGAGTAACTCAATTGGGTATTCCTTTCTCCGCGACTTTCTGAAAAGCCATATTTCCTTTGAATATCAAAGGCTTGCTTCCCGCGATCGCGGATGCCACTCATGATTCTGTGACAAAACGGTTGCCAAGGCGGAGTCGGGACCTTAATATTCGCTCCCTCGCAACACGAAGCGCGGCTGCAAAGCAGACGGGACAAGGGTTGCGGGGTGAACGGGTGAGGTTGGCGGTGCGGATAGCGCGGCGAACCGGAGCAAAAAAAGATTGCGAAACCTGTTGACGAAACGTAGAAAGTTCTTCATAATCTCGTTTCTCTGCTGCTGACAACAAAGCAGCGACGCGGTAAGCAAAGCGARYCGCGGCAAGTTCTTTAACAAACAAACAACCGATAAGTGTGGGCGCTTGATAGCGGATGCCCGGTGCGCAAGCACTGGAGCTTACAAGTTATAAAGTGCTCGCACAGTAAAACATGTTCGGTTCTTCTTCGGGAGGATCGAGTCAGTTTTCTGAGAGTGAGCGACCGCTCGAAAGAGCGAGGTGCTTCGGCACCACACAGGTATTGAACTGAAGAG
>NZ_JBFTND010000439.1:0-1298 GCF_056397305.1 Cupriavidus sp. 05N40 | reverse complement strand
GGAGATGCCTTCCTGCGGCTTGACCTCGGAGTCGGTGCGCACCAGGCAGAAGATCCAGTCGGCGAAATGCGCCATCGTGGTCCAGGTCTTCTGGCCGTTGACGATGTAGCGGTCTCCCTTGCGCACGGCGCGCGTCTTGAGCGAAGCCAGGTCGGAGCCGGAGCCGGGCTCGGAATAGCCCTGGCACCAGAAGTCTTCCACCGTGGGGATGCGCGGCAGGAAGCGTTCCTGGTGCTCGGGGCTGGCGTACTTCATCAGCACCGGGCCGATCATGGTGAGGCCGAACGGCAGCAGGCGCGGCGCGCCGGCGCGGAAGGTCTCGATCTCGAAGATCAGGCGCTGCAGCGGGGTCCAGCCGGTGCCGCCCCATTGCCTGGGCCAGGTCGGCGCGCCCCAGCCTTGCGCGTGCAGCACGCGGTGCCAGCGCACGTAGTCGTCTTTCTCCACGCGCTGGTGCGCCAGCACCTTGTCGCGGATATCCGCCGGCAGGCTGGCCTGCACGAAACTCCGAACCTCTTCGCGGAACGATTGCTCCGCGGCGTTGAAACGCAAATCCATCTGCTTGTCCCCTCGGTTGGGAAGGCCGGCCGCGGGCCGCGCGCACATGCGCCACGGACCACGGTCGCCTCCGCGATACGGTGCTCCGATTCTATGGGGGGCAGGGGATTCGCTGGTTCCGCAATGGCAAAGCCGCTCTTCGGCCTGCCGGAAGCGTTCGGCCGCGCCGGGCCGCGCGCCGCCAAGGGTTTGCACCAGGGCGCGCACCTCCTGCGTCATGCCGGCGCTGCTCCCCGCCGTCCCGAACACGGCCTTAAACAAATCCAAATGGCGCCCCTGCGGCGCCTGACTCACACTGGCGCTGTTCCATCGCAGCAACATCACAATTAACGCCGAGGAGACAGGCGAATGTCACGCTGGACCACACGTTGCACCAGGCTGCTCGCGCTCTGCGGCTTGCTGGCGGCCACCGCAAGCGCGTTCGCGGCTTATCCGGACAAGCCGGTGCGCCTGGTCGTGCCCTTCCCGCCGGGCGGCGCCACCGACCTGCTGGCACGCGAGGTCAGCCATGCGCTGTCGGTGCGGCTGGGCCAGCCGGTGGTGATCGAGAACCGCCCCGGCGCGGGCGGCAATATCGCCGCGGTGTCGGTGGCGCGCGCGCCGGCCGACGGCTATACGCTGTTTTTCGGCACGTTCGGTTCGCTGGCCGTGAACAAGAGCCTGTACGACAAGCCGGGCTACGACCCGCTCAAGGATTTTGCGCCGGTAGCCTCGGTGGCCTACCTGCCCAATGTGCTGGT
>NZ_JBFTND010000438.1:0-1307 GCF_056397305.1 Cupriavidus sp. 05N40 | reverse complement strand
CTCGAATCCGGCTCCGAATCCAAGCTATGACTTCGGAAAAAACTGCGGTAAAACCGCAACTTTTTTCAAGAAATATCCTTATATATCAATGGTTTGCGATGTTTCCTATGAATACATAAAGACAGTTTTAAAAGACGACGTGTTGATGTTGTCTTGATTTGTTGCGGCTGGTCCTATTTGCTAAGAACCAGTGGCACGTGATGGCCGAAGCGCAGCGCAGGCCAGCAACGTCCTCGGACGCGACAGCGGACGAGCAACATAGTCATCAAACAAGATCAACTGGTGGGTTCCCATCAGATTCGATGGGTTAAATGCCCGCCATGTGAGGTCTTCATAGCGAACAGGGAACCGATGCCTGCGGCCTCGGTGAATCGCCGCCACTTCGTGCCGTCGAATTCACGGACAGGTGACGTGGAATTGCAGGCAACTAGTTGGTCTTCATCGATCAGACGAAGTCCAATTCGTGCGCTGGTCCTTCTTTGATCGACCAGTAGGTGGACAGACCCGGTATCTCAGGTCATCACCTATTAGTGGTTCAGATCAGTGACAGCGATGCGCAGGTAATGCACGACCTGTCATGGATTGGCACGGCTGATGTATGCCAGTAACCAATCTTGTTCGTTCGCTTCGCGTCCGAACTGCGTTGGCCCCGCTGGCGCGAAGCCACCACGCAGCAACTGGTGTGTCGAAGCAGATCAAGTCCGGTGTTCGAAAATTGGATTCGGCAGCCGGAAATGAGGTCCTGATATTCAGCGCCAGTCCTGATTGGACATCATGGAAGCACCGCAGTCGGTCGCTGCGCGTCCTCATGGCGTTGCAGGCTTCGCTGGCGCTTCGCCATCACCGGGGTGCTTCGAGTCAGATCAAATCCGATGTTCGAACATCGGATTCCGAACTCGAATATATGAGGTCCGATCTACACCGGCAGTGCTAATCGGTCATCCTTGGCGACATGCATCATTCGTCCGCTATCGCGTCCGAATGCGTTGCTGGCCTGCACTGCGCTTCGGCCATCACCGGGTACTGCCTTGTCCGCCTACCGGTGCTCACTTGGAACATGAAGTCCCATCTATTGCCGATAGGGGCGGCAATCTTCACCGCTGGCGGAAACCGGTCCTTTGGTCGTCAATGGCGACAGCCGCTGAGGCAGGGTTCGGCCCTTGGCCTCACGCCGTGCCTTGCGTTCCTGACGTTGGTTCCTTGGTCAAACTGGAACCTGATCAAGTCCAGCCGTTGACAATGGTGGCAACTTCATGCGAAAATTTACAATTCGGCGAAATTTCAACCAAACGCGGATAGCATTATAC
>NZ_JBFTND010000437.1:0-1321 GCF_056397305.1 Cupriavidus sp. 05N40 | reverse complement strand
CGCCTGGGCCGGGACGATGAAACAGCGTGGCATCCGGATTCTGAACTCATTACGGATCAATGTATCCGAACGATTTCTGTTTTGCAATCGCTGGCAGGACCCGGGGGCCAAGGTGTTGCTGCGGCGATCCAGCCGCCGCCCCGAAGGGCGTTTGCGCTCAGAGATCCCGCACGATCTGCAGGACCTCGTCCACATGGTTGGGCACCTTGATGCCGCGCATGGCGTGGCGCAGGATGCCCTTGCCGTCGATGATGAAGGTGCTGCGCTCGATGCCGCGCACTTCCTTGCCATACATCTTTTTCATCTTGATGACATCGAACTGATTGCAGACGGCTTCGTCGCCGTCCGAGATCAGCTCGAAGGGGAGCTCCAGCTTGGCCTTGAAGTTGTCGTGCGACTTCATGCTGTCGCGCGAGATGCCGTACACCGCCGCGCCGGCCTTGACGAAGTCGTCGTGTTGGTCGCGGAAGTTCATGGCTTCGGTGGTGCAACCCGGCGTATTGTCCTTGGGGTAGAAATACAGCACCACGGTCTTGCCGCGCTGCCCGGCAAGGCGGAAAGCGCCGCCGGTGGCGGGCGCGCTGAAGTCGGATACGGCCTGGTCGAGACTGACTGTCATTCTTATGGCTCCTGGGAGGGGCAGGAAGGGGGCGGCTGCATGAGTGCTGCCACCATGGTGGCGGCAGATGGGGGCTGCCCGGCAAACTTCAAGCGTGGCGCCCGCGTAACTTGTCGTTTCGTCCCTGGGCGGGCGCATGGCGCCGGGCCGGCCTCAGGCCGGGTCTTCGAGCAGCAGCACGGCCGCCACCTTGCGGCCTTCCGCCATCAGGATGTTGTAGGTACGGCATGCGGCCTGCAGGTCCATGGCGTCGACCCCTACATGCCGGCGCGCCAGCGAGGCGGTCAGGCGCGGGTGCGGGAAGCGCAGGCGGCTGCCGGTGCCGAGCAGCACCACTTCGGGTGCGTGCTCGAGCAGCCCCTCGAAATGGGCCGGCTCGAGGTCTTCGAAGTGCCGTACCGGCCATGGCCGGACCTCGCCTTCGGGCATGACCAGCACGGAGTCCGTGTAGCGCACCATGTTGATTTCGATATAGCCGGGCCCGTAGGCGGTCACCGTATTGAGGGCATTGGGCTGGTCAGCGTGGAGTTTCAAGGGGAAACCTTTCGGGGCGGCGCCGGCGCGGGCGCGGCGGCGGGGCCGGGCCGCGCGGGGCGGGTTGAGGGCAGTGTCGGTGGCAGCGGGCGGGTACTGCAGGCCGGCCGGCAGGGCAGGCCGCGCCGCGCGCGGCGGCTGCCGGCGGCATACGCTGCAATGCAAGAA
>NZ_JBFTND010000436.1:0-1388 GCF_056397305.1 Cupriavidus sp. 05N40 | reverse complement strand
GAGCGAGGTCGTCATCTTGTGCGTGAAGTCATTGCGAATGCACCTGATCTTTCGATGCTGATCAGCGAGCTTTCGCGATGCCTTCTCACGGTTCTTGGACGGGAGAAGACGCACCCCCTTGGGAATCCGGCCCTTTTTACCTAGGCCCATACGTTGYTTCTGCGCTTCCATCTTGCGCGACACCGACCGCTGCAACCTCGTCAACCGCTTCTGCGCCTTCTTCAGCGCACGCGGCGTCGCATAACGTTTGCCATCAGAGCAGACGATTTCCTTGACGTTGAGGTCGACGCCGGTGACCGGGCGGCGAGTCGCCGGCYCAATCCAGCATATGTCCACCTCCTGCTGCAGCGACAGATACCAGCGTGTGCCATCGCGTGACACCGTGGCGCCCATTATCTTGCCGCCGAACCGCGGWGCCTCTTTCATCCTCACYTTGCCCAGCACGGGCAGACGTACYTGCCTCTCACCTACGGTCAGCTTGTCGTTGGCGACGTAGAAAGMATCGCGCGCCTSTCCCTTCCGCTTGAAGACAGGGCGATAAGCATTCTTTCCCCTTTTYACGTCGTCGAAGAACTTGCTCCAGGCCTTGCTCAGATTGGCAAAGGGCTGCGCATGCGAGTCACGATGCATGTCCTTCAGCCAGGGRAAYTCGGCATATTTGAAKGCGTTGAATTGCTTCTTRAGTGCMAGTGYATTCGGCTTCGAGCCCGCCTCATACTGTCGATTCCACTCGGCAAGGGCCCAATTCCAGACGAAGCGAGCCGTGCCACAAGCTCGGCGGAAATAGTCCTCCTGCTCCGCKGTYGGTTTGAGTTCAATYCGGTGTGCGATCARCATCCAACGCTTCCTGAAGCTTCTTCTTATAGTTTCTCAGGCGAAAGCCGCTCCTGATTCAATACCAGTATCTCGCAGCCGTTWGTTTTTGCATAGTGCTCAAACCACTCAAAGCCAAASCGAGTCRGCCTGTCGCKGTACGCAACTACCAGGACTTTTATCTCACGCTGGCCGATTTCGTTCATCAATGTCAAGAATCGCTTACGCTGAAAATTGAGTCCTCCTCAATCTCCTCCATGACTTCGACGTTTGCAAGCCCGCGCGCGACAACAAACTCCCCCATCCCCCGTCTCTGGTTGGCTAGATCCGGCTTCTGAGCGGCACTGGACCGACCCTCGCGCTCCCATCGCTGCAAGTCTTCACAGACACGTCGAGCAAGTCGACAGCCTTTCCAGTGCTATATGTGCGCTCCATGACGACGATTATACATATTCGCGCACTTATTTAAGTACTAGAGTCAGTCTCCGGGGTGCTCGTCAAAGCGAACGACTGCCATATGTCGATTGCGTTCGCGAATACAAGTGGGAGATTTGAGTACATCCTGAGAGAACCGC
>NZ_JBFTND010000435.1:0-1421 GCF_056397305.1 Cupriavidus sp. 05N40 | reverse complement strand
GGCGCGGGCTGCGCCGCGGCACCGGGATCGGCGGCGGTGCCGGCTGGCGCGGCCGCGGCCGCGGCTGGCAGCGATACGGGCATGGCCACGGCCTGCGCGGCGCCCGCGCCGGGCTGGCCGGACAGCGCGATCAGTGGTGCGCGGGCGGACGGCACGGTCAGGCCCTCGGGCCGCAGCCGCAAGCTCGTTTCCGTTCCCGCGGCGAAGGTCAGCACGGCTGGCGCGGGACGCTCGATATTGCGGATCAGGTGGGGCGTGATCGATAACACGATCTCGGTGTTCTGGTTTTCGTCGGCGGAGCTGCCGAACAGGCGGCTGAGCACCGGCAGGTCCCCGAGGCCGGGAATCTTCTTCGCGTTGCGGCGGTCCTCGTCGCTGATCAGGCCGGCCAGCACCTGGTTCTCGCCGTCGCGCAGGCGCAGCGTCGTGCTGGCCGTGCGCGTGCCGATCTGGTAGGCCACCGAGCCCGACTTGGTCGTGAGCTGGCTCACGATGTTGCTGACTTCGAGCGAGACCTTGATCGCCACGTCGTTGTCCAGGTGCACCGCAGGCTCCACGTCCAGCTTCAGGCCGACATCAATGTAGTTGATGGACTCCGATGCGAAGCCGGTAGCGGTGGATGTGGTGGTGATCAACGGCACGCGGTCGCCGATCAGGATCTTGGCCTTCTCGTGGTTGCGCGCGCGGATGCGCGGATTGGCGAGCAGCTTCGCGGAGGACTCGATGGTGCCTGCGTTGATGGTCAGCGGCCCGATGCCGGCCGCCACCTTCGAGCTGGTCAGGTTCATCAGGTCGCGCAGCGTCAGCACGCCGCCGGCGGCGGATGGGATCGGGGTCAGGCTCAGGCTGTCGGGCCAGGCCACGCCGAGCGTGGTGAGCCGGTCGCGCTTGACCTCCAGGATCTCCACCTCCAGCATGACTTCCGGCTCCGGCACGTCGTGCAGCGCCACCAGCCGCGACGCCAGCCGGATCGCCTCGGGGCTGTCGCGCACGATCAGCATGTTGAGCTTGTCGTCGACGACGACGTCGCGCGTCTTGAGGATGGTCTTGAGCGTGTTGGCCACCATCTTGGCGTCGGTGTTGGCGAGGTGGAAGGTGCGGACCATCAGCTCCTGGTAGTCCTTGAGCTTGTTCGGCGTGTTCGGGTAGATCAGCACCGTATTCTCGTTGAGCACCTGCTGCTCGAGCTGGTTCGTCAGCAGCGTGAAGAACACCACGGACTCGACCGTGCTGTTGCGCAGGAACACCGTGGCCTTCTGGTCTGTGCGCACGTCCTTGTCGAACAGGAAGTTCAGCCCGGACGAGCGCGACACCACCTCGAACAGCTGCTTCAGCGTGACGTCGCGGAACTCGATCGAGATCGGCTTCTTGTAGGCGAGCGCCAGCATCGAGTCGGCCGGGCGGCCGCCGATGTCCTCGGC
>NZ_JBFTND010000434.1:0-1431 GCF_056397305.1 Cupriavidus sp. 05N40 | reverse complement strand
GCCTGGACCGGGTCGAGCTGGAATTGGGTGCCGGGAATCTTGGCGCCGTTGGGGACCACCGTGCCGGGCACGATGGGGCCCATCAGCTTGGTGCAGGCGGGGTAGGACAAGGCTTCCAGGCCGCAGCCAAGGGTGTCGATCAGGCAGTTGCGGGCCGTGTCATAGGCCAGCGCGCTCCTGATCGGGTGTCTGGTCACGTACTCGACGATATCGACCAGTACCTGGTCAGGTTCGGGCCGGACGTTCGGAATGTGTGCAGACATGAGGTCCCCCTCGGTATTTGTGCTTCCTGGTGCCTTTTTTATTGCTTTGTGATGCTTGCGGAGCCTGCTTGCTACGTGGCTGGCTGCTTATTGCTTCGCCGGGGCCTGGCCGGCGGCGGCTGCGGGTGCCGCGGGGGCGACCAGCAGCGGCGTGGCGACCGGTGCGCGCAGCGCGCCTGCCTGGGTCGGAGCCGAGCCGCCGGACTGCATGTCGGCGGTCTGGCATTCGTCGGCCAGGCGCTGGCCGGCGTTCTTGTTGAACAGCATGGCCTTGCTCGGGATCACGACCAGGTCCATGCCGGAGCGGGCGTCGTAGTAACGGTCGGCGCCGGTCACGGTGGACAGGCGCGGCAGGCGGTATTCGCGGCCTTCCCAGTTCAGGACGATGACTTCGTCGCGCAGCATGTTGCCGCTGATATAGATGGCGTGGCCCAGCTCGCACTGCCACTTTTCGCCATTCGGGGCGGCCGCGGCTTCCGGTGCGGCGGCAGTCTTCTTGGTGCTGTGCTTGGCCGGGGCCTTCTTGGCGGGAGCGGCCTTCGTGGCCGGTTCCTGGGCCATCGCAACACCGGCGGAGGTCAGCGAAAATGCGCCGATGCAGGCGGCGAGGACGAGATGCTTCATTCTGTGGGTTCCTTCTGGTGTGGGGTAAAAGGCGGGTGCCTGGCGGGAAGCCCGGCAGTCACATATCCGCCGCTATTCTCTACGATTTGAAAGTCGGGGCGAAGCACCCCGGCCATTGGTTACACAATTCGGCCCGGGCAGCCGCGCTACGCGGCTTGCGGCGCACTGCAGGCCGCGGCGCCCGGCGCCCCTTGCTCATTTGCTCATCTGCTCATTTGCGCTTGCCGATCGGCACGAACTTCAGGTTCTCCGGCCCGGTGTAGTTCGCGCTCGGGCGGATGATCTTGTTGTCGATGCGCTGCTCGATGATGTGCGCGGCCCAGCCCGAGGTGCGCGAGATCACGAACAGCGGGGTGAACATGGCGGTGGGCACGCCCATCATGTGGTAGCTCACCGCGCTGAACCAGTCCAGGTTGGCGAACATCTTCTTGCCATCCTGCATGGTGGCTTCAATGCGATCGGCAATGTCGAACATCTTCATCGAGCCGGCGTCGCTGGATAGCTTGCGCGCCACTTCGTCGCTGGATAGCTTGCGCGCCACTTC
>NZ_JBFTND010000433.1:0-1479 GCF_056397305.1 Cupriavidus sp. 05N40 | reverse complement strand
CTGCCGGACCAGCCCGCAACGGGCGCGCCCGCCGCACCTGCCTCGCCCGCCCCGGCAGCCACGCGGCCGCGCGCGGCCAAGCCGCGCCGCTACCCGCCGGGCTTCCTGCCCGCGCTGGCGCGGATCGACACCCAGCCGGTGACGTGCTTCGTCTTCGACAATGTGCTGCTCACGGTGCGGCCGGCGCAGTCGCGCACGCTCGACCAGGTGCGCCAGCGGCTGCTCGAACTATGCCGGGACCCGCGGCCGCAGACGGCGTCCAAGGCACGGTCCAACGGGCACGCCGCGCTGGTGCATGGCATCCGCCCGCCGACCCGCCCCGAGGACCTGATGCTCAGGCTGCTCAACGCGATGGTCGACCGCTACCTGGAACTGCGCGCGCCGCTCACGCGCCAGCTCGACCGCTGGCAGCGCGCGCTGCTCAGCACCCGGCGCAGCTTTTCGAGCTGGGAAGGGCTGCTCGACGCACGCATCGAGCTGCGCCGGCTCGAGCACCTGTGCGAGGAGCAGCACGATGCCCTGCAGGAATTCCGCGACAGTCTGCTGGACAACAGCTACAGCATCGCGAGCGAGGGGCAAGCCACATCGGCGGGCCGCGATGACGCACTGCTGGTGCGCATCAACGATGTGATGGAACATATCTCGCGCGTGCTAGCCCACGCGCGCCGGCTCGAGGATTCGATCGAATCCGCCGTGCAGATCCATTTCTCGGCGGTAGCCCACCGTACCAACCGCACCATGCGCACGCTGACGCTGATCACCGCGCTGTTCATGCCGCTCACGTTGATCACTGGCATCTTCGGCATGAATTTCGAGCGCATGCCGTGGCTGCGCGAGCCGGAAGGCTTCTGGTGGTCGCTGGGGCTGATGGGCGCGGTGGTGGTGGTGCTGGCCGCGGTGTGGGGGCTGGGGCGGCGGCTGGACCACAACTGAGCGGCCGCTCCCCGCGCCCGACTCTCAGATGCTGGCCTTGGCGTCGAACGCGCGCGCGAGGCTGTCGAGGAAGCGCGCGGCCGGCTGGTAGCCGATCACGCGGACCGGCCGCTCGCGCCCGTCCGTGCCGTACAGGATGATGCCGGGCGGACCGAACAGGCCGAAGCGCTTGAGCAGCGCGCGATCGTCTTCATTGTTGCGGGTGACATCGGCCTGCAGCATCACCACGCCGGACAGGCGCGAGCGCACACGATCGTCGCTGAACGTGAAGCGCTCCATTTCCTTGCAGCTCACGCACCAGTCGGCATAGAAATCCAGCAGCACCGGCTTGCCCGCGGCGGCGGCCTGCGCCACGCGCGCATCGAGCTCGGCCACCGAACGTACCCGCTCGAAGCGTGCCTCGGACACCTTGCCGACGACGGCTTCCGGATTGGCGCGCAGGGCCGCCAGGTGGGCCAGCGGCTGCAGCGGATCGCGGCCGCCGGAGGCCAGCCCCACCAGCAGGATCGCACCGGCCAGCGCGGCCAGCAGGCCGAGGCCCTTGCC
>NZ_JBFTND010000432.1:0-2685 GCF_056397305.1 Cupriavidus sp. 05N40 | reverse complement strand
GTTCCCAGCGGGCCTCCTGCTCCGCGTCGAGCACCCAGCCGCGGGTCATGGCGGCGCCGGGGTCTTCGATCTTGGCGCGCTCGATGTCGATGTAGTGTCGCGCCTCGATGGCGGCCGACTTGTCCTCGAACAGCTGCCTGACGTCGTCGAACGCCTGGGCCACCAGGACCAGGCGTTCATTGTCGAGGCCTTTGGGGTTCTTGAGGCTAAGGTAGCCTTTGAGCTGTTCCACCGCCTCGTTGCGCCATGCGTTGAGCTGCTGGGTGATGCCGATGGGATCGTGCAGTACCACCGCACAACCGCGCGCGCGGCGAGCGGTTTCCTTGAGGTCCGAGGCGACCCAGGGCGTGTGGTATTCGTAATCCGGGCTGGAGTAAAGCTGGCCGGCGAGCACCGGCGCGAGCGCCTTGTCGGTGCGGGCAATGGCGTCCGACAAGGTGCCGTCGATGATCATCGGGTCGAGTACGTCGTCAGCAAACGAGCACGTGTCCGCAATCCTCTTGATGTCGAATGACTGCAACTTGTTGCGCAGGTAGGTCTTGTCGCGCACCTCGTCCACCATGCGCTTGGTGAGGGGGTCAGGCGTGAACAGCAGGCGCAATTCTTCGATATCCTCCGGCGCTTTGAAGCAAATGGTCCAACCGCTCCGCAGTTGAATACCTTGCGTGTCGGCGATCGGCTGGTGAGGTGCATACGGCCAGATCGGATGGAATATGCCGGCGGACACGGCATGCCAGGCGCTCTCGCAGGACCAGTCCTTGCCCAGGCGCTTGACGAAGGCATAGAGATAGCCCTCGCGCAGGCTGCGCACAGCGTACCGGGCATTGAGTTTGTCGAATGCGGGGAAGTTCTTGCCGAGATTGGATGGTAGCTGTGGCGCCAGTTTGTCCAAGGCCTTCAAGTCGCCATGGGCGAGGACGGCATAGCGCAGCGGCAGGATGGCTACCTCCGTCTTGCACTCGACACAAGGACTGGGCGCTTCGTCCCTGCGCGTTTGCCGGGCAACGCGAAGTGCCTGGGACAGGAGTGTGGCAGGGGAGTTCGTGGTCATGATTGCGGCCTCCTTGGGTCTGCCTGGTGCTTCAGAGCGGCCAGCGACTGGCTCAGCGGAACCTGATCGGCGACGGCGCGCTTCACGGCATCCTGCCAGTCGCGATCGGCGGCCAGGCGTGCAGCAGGTATTGACAACCCCACCAGGACGTAGGTGGTCAGGGTGCAGCAACTGATGCGGCAACGGATCGGAAACCAGGGCTTCCCACAGGGCATCGGTCAATGTCAGCGCCGGCGGCGACGGCTGCGGCAGGCGCGCGCCGCCGGGGATGCGGCTCCAGCGCGGGTGTTCCGGCGTGGCGCCGGCAAACCACCAGGACAGGAAGGGAGCGAAGAACCAGCCCACCCAGGCCGGGCTGGCCGCGCGGTGCAGGACCGGCAGGACCAGGGGATCGTAATAGCGCAGCAGGTAGCGTTCGCCTTCGCCGCCTTGCGCGAAAGTGGCGTGGCTGAGGTGGCCGGCCAGCATATCGGGAGGCCACAGGCTGGTCACCCAGGCCTGGATCACGTCGGTGCCGTAGCCGCTGGCCTTGGCGATGAGGGTGTCGAAGCCGGCCGGGCTGCTTTCGCCCGTGCCAGCCAGCATCGCGCCCAAGGGTTGCAGCGTGGCATAGTCCGGGTCGAGCAGCAGAGGGTGCAGCAATCCCTCGAAACGCGCGGTCACTTGTTCGCGTTGCGCTGGGGTCAACATCGCCATGTCGATCAAGGCCATCAAGTAACACGGCCGTGCGGCGGCGTTATAGTGCAGGTCTTCGCTGAATGCCTGCAAGAGCTGGTGGGCGATCATGCGTCCACCTTCATCAGGGCTTTGCGCTGGACGGCAGCTTTGAGCCAGCAACTGATACAAATGGGCTCGCCGGCGGCGGGCGTGCCGTCAACGGCGGTGGTGTTGCCCCCGCCTCCGGCCTGTTGGTTCAACGGTCCCTTGAGATGGATCGCTATGCCGTCCACGGTGATGCCGCTGTCGTCCAGCGTGATGGTGCCGCCGGGGCCGCGCAGGCGGGCCACCTGGCCGGCCTGTAGTTCGTAGCGCGCGGTCTTGCGCTCGATGCTTTGCCCGGCTTGCAGTTTGTCGTGGCCCTGCACGGTGGTTTCGCGGTGCCCACCGATCTCCACCCAGTGGTTGGCCGTGGTCTTGTCGCGGCGGTTATTACCCACCTCCTCAGTGCGATCCTTGCCGATGCGGATCGTGTGATTGCGCCCGACAGTCTGGAAGTCGTCCTGGCCGACGTCGTGGCGCCGATCCTGGCCGATGGTCACCTGCTCGTCGTTGCCCACCGTTTCCCTGCGGTCATGTCCGATGGCGATGATCTCGTCGTGCTGCACCTGCTCGCTGCGGTCATGCCCGACGAAGGTGGTTTCGTCGTGGTTGACGTGGAGGTTCTGGTCCTTCTGCGCGTGGACGAAGATTTCCTCCTGGTCCTTCTCATCCTCGAAGCGCAGTTCGTTGTAGCCCTCGCCCTTGTGGGTCTGGCTTTTGATGGTCATGCGGGTCTTGTGGTGCGGAAGTTCGTAGGGCGGCAGCTGGTTCGATCTGTACGTGCGGCCGGTGATGACCGGCTGGTCCGGGTCGCCGTCCCAGAAGTCGACGATCACCTCCTGGCCGATGCGCGGGATGGCGATGTGGCGATGTGG
>NZ_JBFTND010000431.1:0-1542 GCF_056397305.1 Cupriavidus sp. 05N40 | reverse complement strand
AACTCCATGATTGACGCGAACCTGATTCATAAAGCCCTCGCGAACCGCTTCCGGCGTCAGATCCTGGCGTGGCTGAAGACGCCGAACGAGGTCTTCGTACAGGGCTACATCGATCTTGGTCATGGCGTGCCGTCGACTGTGATTCACGCACGCAGTGGCCTGTCGCAGTCGACCGTATCGGCGCATGTCGCAACGTTGGTCGAGGCCGGCCTTCTTGTTCAGACCCGGGTGGGGCAGTGGATCCTCCTCTCTCGGAATGAAGAGGTGATACGCGCCTTTGCCAGGCAGATCAGCTTGCATCTGTAGACGCCGGCCTTGTCGATCGGAGGGGCGGACGCACCGCCCTCGCGAACCGATGGTCGTTGCTTGCCTTGAGACCGCCAAATGCCACGGCGGGGTGATCCTGGTCACGCTGGCATGTTGACGCCAGGGAACCGTGGCGATTGCCGCGTGTACGTCATATCGATCCCTGGAAGTGCGCTTATTGCGCGAAGCCATCCCCGCCACGCAAGAGCAGCACGCTTCATTGTCGCGGCGGCGAACACGGTCGCGCTTGGTTGCCGTGCCGATCAATCTGGCCGCATCCTGCCGGCATTGGTGTCCGGCGAGGTCTGCGTCGCGTTCGCGATTGACGCGCTGAGCATCGACTACACAGTGGACTCGAGCACGCCCGCCTGTACGCGCGATCTTCAGAAATTAATACATCACAACGTGATGTAAGTGTCTGGCCATGCGCAATGAACAATGCGCGTGCCGATGCGATGAAGGATGCCATGGCGCAACACGCCACTTCCTCCTGGGCGGAATGGATCACGGGGCGACGGTGGCGGCTTCAGACACTTCATGATGTGTCTCCGTGCTTGGGGCGCTCCGCATTGGCCGATACCTTGCATGCATTGGCCTGAGATTAGCCTATTTGCATCAGCCCGCATGCTTCCGCTTCACTATCATTTGAATCTGGTGACCCGACGTGAATGGGCTCCTGCAAGCATGGCTTCCTGATTCATCCGCAGCGGCGCTGCGATGTGGTGCGCCTCGAAGTGGCACGACTTATTCGGTAGACAACGTATGACCAGTGATCCTGTCGACATCGCTGCGGCACTTATCGCAAACCGGCGCCCGTTCGTCCTGGCACTGGTGATCGGTGTTGCCGGGCTCGCAGATGACTATGCGGGTGACATGACGATCTTCGCCTCGGACGGCACGGTGCTTGCGGGGGATGCATTCGGACTCGGCTCCGGGAAGCCGCTGCGGGAAAAGGTCAAGGTGTGCTTCGCAAGCGGGTCTCCCATGGTGCTGGATATCGAACTGGTCGGGAACACCGCTGACGACGGCGACAGGCCGTCTGGTGGTGCACTGAAGATCTACCTGGAGGCCGTCGTGCCGCGCGCGGGTCGCTGGCAATCGCCTCCCGATAGGGTGATCGAGGCGACGTCATGAGGCGTGGAATGAGGCCGTGAAGCCGCCGGGAATGACATCCAGCGTGCGTGGCGTGGAACCCCACGCACGCTGTCGCAATCACTTGCTGCATCTGACTGGCAC
>NZ_JBFTND010000430.1:0-1552 GCF_056397305.1 Cupriavidus sp. 05N40 | reverse complement strand
AAGTACTAGCCATCCGCGAATGAAGTTTGTATAATCTTGTTTTTCGTCGATCAGCACTCAGCTGAAAGACTACGACGGTGGCTGTAGCTCAGTTGGTAGAGTCCAGGATTGTGATTCCTGTCGTCGTGGGTTCGAGTCCCATCAGCCACCCCAGAATTGCATTGCAAAAACAGCGAGCTGCGAAGCTCGCTGTTTTTGTTTGTGGGTCTGTTATTTGTCTCAGGCCCGATCGCAAGCCGATTCCGGCGCCCTCTCCCCTCCCCATTTCGTCTACGCACTCGCGTTATTTGCCTGGCTCAACGAGGCAATAGCGGTATTCTGACGACGCCGTATGCTCCATGCGCGCGGCAAATGCGCGACGTATCTGCTTTCTCGCTACCCACCCGGGAGATCTGGATATGGCTGGCTCGAGCCTGCTTCTGCTGATCGACGACATCACTACCATGCTTGACGACGTGGCGGCCTTGAGCAAATTGGCCGCCAAGAAGACCGCGGGCGTGCTCGGCGACGATCTCGCCCTCAATGCCCAGCAGGTCAGCGGTGTCAACGCTGAACGCGAGTTGCCGGTGGTTTGGGCTGTTGCGAAGGGATCCCTGCGCAACAAGGCCATCTTGGTACCATCCGCGCTGGCCATCAGTGCCGTCATCCCGTGGGCGATCGTGCCGCTGCTGATGGCCGGCGGCGCCTTCCTCTGCTACGAGGGTTTCGAAAAGATTGCGCACGGCTTCATGCATCAGGACGGGCAGGAGACAGCAGCAAGCCCGGCGCCGGAGACGGCGGACCCCACCGCTCTCGAAAGGTCGAAGATCCGCGGCGCAGTGCGTACGGATTTCATCTTGTCGGCTGAAATCATCGTCATTTCCCTCGGCACCGTTTCGAGCGCCGCGTTCGGGACGCAGGTTGCCGTGTTGACGGCGATTGCCCTGATCATGACGGTAGGTGTCTATGGCCTGGTGGCCGGCATCGTCAAACTGGACGACGCCGGACTCTATCTGCACCAGCGCTCATCGGCCGCGGCGCGCGCTGCGGGCCGCGGCATCCTGCGCATGGCGCCCTGGCTGATGCGGGCGCTCTCGGTGGCGGGTACCGTGGCGATGTTCCTGGTTGGCGGCGGGATCCTGGTCCACGGATTCCCCGGCGCGCATCATTTGACGGATCTCGTGACCGGCGTTCTGGCGGATGTACCAAGCGTGGGAAGCAGCCTGGAAATGCTCGGACCGCTGCTGCTCAACGCGGTAGCCGGCATGCTGGCCGGTGCGCTGGTCACTGCCACGGTTGCCGTGGCCAGGTTCGGGATGCGGATGTTTCGGCCCTCCTCCGACTGATCACTCCGAGCCGCGGACCGGTCGCTGCGGATCGGTCACTACGAATCGGCCGCCCAAAAAGCAAAACCCCCCAGTACGTGCGTACTGAGGGGTTTCAAGGGAGAGCCTGGCGATTACCTACTTTCACACGGGTAATCCGCACTATCATCGGCGTGGAGTCGTTTCACGGTCCTGTTCGGGATGGGAAGGGGTGGTTCCAACTCGCTATGGTCACCAGGCATAAACGG
>NZ_JBFTND010000429.1:0-1565 GCF_056397305.1 Cupriavidus sp. 05N40 | reverse complement strand
GCGGTGGGTACGCGCCCGATGCAACACTTTTCACCCGTTCCAGCAGGAGAACCCAGATGATCCAGTTCCAGGTTGAAGGCATGTCGTGCGGCCATTGCGTGGGCGCCATCACGCGAGCCGTGCAGGCGCTCGATCCGGCCGCCAAGGTGTCCGCGGATATCCCCGCGCAGGCTGTCACCGTGGAGGCCACGGCCAGCAGCGAAGCGCTGCGCGCAGCGATCGAAGAGGCGGGCTACCCCGTCAAGGGATAAGGTGCTGGCGGCGGTGCGGTCGCGATGCCGCCCGCTCGCCTGCCCGCGGCCCCAAAGAAAAAGCGCCTCGCAGGCGCTTTTTTGTTTGCCCCGCGCAAGCGCGGGAGAAGTCCGCTCAGAACCGGTAGCCCACGTTCAGGAAGGTCACGACCGGGTCGATCTTGATCTTGGTATGCGACTGGACCGTCTGGTTGCCGGCCGCACCGGCGTTCTGCGCCGTGAAGCTGGCCGTGGTCGACAGCGGCACGTAGGAAACCGAGATGCCGACGAACCAGTTGTCGGTCACGGCGTAGTTCGCGCCCACGTTGAACACCGGGTTCCACGAACTCTTGGCGCTGGCCGACATCGTGGCATTCGGGCCGAACTCGGACTTCACGAAGGTCTGGTTGGTAATGGTTTCGCCGGTAAACCAGGTGTAATTCACGCCAATGCCGATATACGGGCGGAACTTGGACTTGGCATCCAGGAAGTGGTACTTCACCAGCACCGCGGGGCTCCACTGCTTCACACTGCCCAGCATGCCGTACTTGGCAAAGCTGCCCTCTCCCGCGACGTCGTGCTTGGGCGGGATACCGAAAACGAAATCCACGCCGATGTTGTCGGTGAAATAGTGCTCGAGCGAGATGCCGACCGTGTCGGCGGACTGGATCTCGGCGCCGGTGCCGGGCTTGGGCTGGCCAACCGGGAAGCCGTTGACGCTGTCCACGGTGAGCGGGTCGGCCGAGCTGTTCGGCATCACGCGGAACCAGCCCAGGCTGAGGACATTGCTGCCGGCACTTTGGGCTTGCGCCGCACCGGCGATTAGCATGGCAACGCTGGCCACCAGGATTTTTTTATGGGTCATGCCTACTCCTTGAATGCTCTTCTGCCTTGAGGTGAGGCGTGCATTATCCAGTCTGGTGTGAAGCGTCTGTTTCAAACCTGTAACGTTTTCATAGAAGCACCCCCCTAAAGGGCGGGTTAACCATTAGAAAAACGGGAAATCGGCAAGGAATCGGCGCCAAAACTGTACCGAAATTGCGACGCCTCTCCGCCGCGCGTGCTGCTGTGCGGCATAGGCCTACTGGCAAGGAGGGAATTCGGGCAGCGGCCGCCACCCGGAGCGGCTTCGGCCGCCCCTGGCGAATGCCTTACACGGCACCCGATCCGGCCGAAAGGCCGGCGCTGGCCAGCACGCAGGCCGCAAGATCCCACAAGGCATAGCCCACGCTCTTGAACACCAGGGGACTGCCGCCCCGGGCGCGTAGCGCGTCGGCAGCCAGGATGGCCTGCTCGAACGGCTGCACGGTGGCCCAGTCGATACCGGCCTGCAGC
>NZ_JBFTND010000428.1:0-1590 GCF_056397305.1 Cupriavidus sp. 05N40 | reverse complement strand
CATCTACATTACGGTCTACATCAGCCTGATGGGCGTACTGCAGGCGCTCGCCCCGGTCGCCGGCCAGCTGCACGGGGCCGGCCGCGCGGCGGAGATCGGCAGCGAAGTCAGGCAGGCTGCCTGGCTGGGCGTGGCGCTGGCGGTGCCGGGCATGCTGCTGCTGGCCTTCCCCGGGCCCTTGCTGGAGTTCGCGCAGGCGCCGCCCGAACTGGTCGAGAAGGCAACCCACTACCTGCATATCCAGGCTTTCGGCCTGCCGGCGGCACTCGGATTTCGCATTTACTCGGCATTGAACAATGCCCTGTCGCGACCGGTGATGGTGACCGTGCTCCAGCTGGCCGGGCTGTGCGTGAAGATCCCGCTCAATGCCTGGTTCATCGGAGGCGGACTCGGCCTGGCGCCGATGGGCGGCCCGGGCTGCGCGCTGGCCTCGGCATCGATCAGCTGGATCTGGTGCATATCCGGCGTGATGATCCTGCGGCGCAACGCGGCCTACCGGCCCCTGCAGATCTTCTCGAGCTGGGCGTGGCCGCAGGCGCGGCCGATCCGTGCGCTGCTGCGCCTGGGCGTACCGATGGGCCTGACCTACCTGATCGAGATCACCTCGTTTACGCTGATGTCGATCTTCATCACGCGCATGGGCACCGTCGTGCTGGCCGGCCACCAGATCATCGCCAACCTTGGCGCGGTCGCCTACATGCTGCCGCTCTCGCTGGCGATCTCCACCTCGACGCTGGTGGCGCAGTCGATCGGCGCGCGCGATCACGCCGCGGCGCGCCGCATCGCCAGGCGCGGCATCGGCCTGGCAGCGCTGCTTGCGATCCTGGTAGGCAGCCTGCTGTGGATCCTGCGCGAGCCGCTGCTGCATGCCTACGCCAAGGATCCGGCGGTAGTGAAGGCCGCCCTGCCGCTGATGCTGTTCATCGCCTTCTACCAGGCCTTCGATGCGGTCCAGGTGATGACCGCCTTCATCCTGCGTGCATACAAGATCGCACTGGTGCCAACGCTGATCTATGCTCTTTCGCTCTGGGGCGTCGGGCTGGGCGGGGGCTATGTGCTTGGCTTCGGCCTGCTCGAGTCGATGCCGGCCTTCACGCGCGGCGCAGCCGGCTTCTGGCTGGCCAACAGCCTGAGCCTGGCGCTCGCCGGATCGCTGCTGGTGCGTTACTTCGTCACGGTGAGCCGGCGCCAGGCGGGCTGATGCCGGACCTGGAGATAATCACGGGGGGGGTAATCGCGGGGGCAGGCAGGCATAATGCGCCGTGCCGCCAGGCGGCCGGCCACGCCCGTGACGAAAAGATTATCGCGGGCCGCCGCCAAGGACACCGGCGGAGAACGGCGAGGGCGAATCGCAGAATATGGAAGCGGAAAAAGAAAAACCCGCATGGCATAACCATGCGGGTTTAGATTTGGCGGAGTGGACGGGGCTCGAACCCGCGACCCCCGGCGTGACAGGCCGGTATTCTAACCAACTGAACTACCACTCCAATACTTCTGCTTGCTACCGGCAGTAATGCCGCCGACGACAAACCGAACGTTTGATTACGCTCGAAATCTGGCGTCCCCTAGGGGATTCGAACCCCTGTACTC
>NZ_JBFTND010000427.1:0-1611 GCF_056397305.1 Cupriavidus sp. 05N40 | reverse complement strand
GTCTTCTCCCGTCCAAGAACCGTGAGAAGGCATCGCGAAAGCTCGCTGATCAGCATCGAAAGATCAGGTGCATTCGCAATGACTTCACGCACAAGATGACGACCTCGCTCGCACGTGAAAACCAAACGTTGGGCATCGAGGACTTGTCTGTGCAGGGAATGACTGCAAGCGCCAAGGGGAGTGTCGACAAACCGGGAAGAAATGTCCGTCAAAAAGCCGGCCTGAACCGCGCCATTCTCGACGTGGCATTTGGGGAGATTCGCCGCCAGATCGAATACAAGAGTGCTTGGTATGGGACAACGCTAGTGACKGCGGATCGCTTCTTTCCTAGCTCAAAGCGTTGCTCATGCTGCGGCGAGGTAAATTCGGCTTTGATGTTAAAGGATCGAGAGTGGACTTGCGTAAGCTGTGACACGCGCCATGACAGAGACTTTAACGCGAGCGCAAACCTCGAACAAATGGTTTTTCTACCTGAGGCTATCGGGAAAGTTACGCCTGTCAGATACGAGCCTGGCCAGTCAGGGGGTTCGGGGCAGGAACCGGACGCGCACATTTGTGCACGTTYTGGATAGCAGTGCATGCAAGGAATGAAGCGATCAGGATTCCACGGCTTTGCGCCGCCGATGCCGATGTCGAGCGTTACGGTCTGCATTTTGAAGTATTGCGGACTTGCTTCTGTTCTGAGGTGTCTCCGCCTTTAAGCCGGCATTGCGCTTCGTCCCCTAGTCATCCGAGGTCGGCCGTTCGAAGCGGCTGCCTCAGGGAATGGCTGTTCCCAGGACCTCCGGGCCCGCTAGCTAGCCGTCATTTGAGCTCGGCAAGCAGCACCCTCGCTTCGCGCAGGTCGTGTGTATCCAAGCCTTCGTCGAATGCGCTGTATCGATCGGCCAGCAGCCGGCTGGCGTCATCCTTTTTGCCTTGCTGCTGCCAAAGCCGGCTCAAAGACATCACCGCGCGCAGTTCCAGGGATCGGGCGCCTTGGCGGCGAGCGAGCGCGATCGCTCGCAGGAAGCTGGCTTCGGCTTCGCCTTGGCTGATGTGCCCCGCGCGTTCGGGGCACGGCTCCATCAGCATTAGCTCGCCATGGAGCCGATGTAATTCGGCTTCGTACACGCGCTCGCCGGTGCGGTCGGCCTGGCCCAGTGCCTCGGCAAGCGTCGCAAGCCCTGCTTCAGTTTGCCCCGTTTTTGCGAAGGCTTCGGCCAGCAGCATAAGGAAGTGAGTCCGCAACACTTCGGCCCCCGTGGCGCGGTACGCGCTCAAGCCCTGCTGTATCAATTCAATGCCCTCTGTCGCGCGTCCCTGCCCGGCCAACGCCCAGCCAAGAAGAATGGTTCCACACGCCAATCCGAACGGCAGGCCGAAGTCGGTGGCGAGGTCGACGAGCGCCTGCGCGAGCTCCATTGACGGCTGCACTTCCCCGCGGAGCAGGCGGACTTCGGCGGCAAAAAATAGCGCGTCGGCCGAGTCCGAGGGATGGGAAGGCGTCTGGGCCAGGGCGAGCGCCTCCTGGCTGCGCGCTTGGGCTTGATCCGGGTAGCCAAGCAGCCAGAGGTCCATGGCAATGTGGTTCAGCCCCTGCACACCGGGCTCCAACACACCGGGCTCCAA
>NZ_JBFTND010000426.1:0-1614 GCF_056397305.1 Cupriavidus sp. 05N40 | reverse complement strand
GTCGTTGGCTGAATGAAGGTACGCGGCCGGTACGCCCAATACGGCGGCGATCCGTTCGACAAGCTGTGCGTCGGGTGCACGCTTTCCTTGCTCATAGCGATTCATCCGTGCGCTGGCCGACATCGGATCAAGTCCGGCCTCGATGCCGAGACGTTCCTGCGATAGTCCGGTGCGTAGGCGTGCTGCTTTGAGCCGTTGTGCGAATACCGACATACCTGCCTTCAAGTGGCTGAAGACAAAGATCGTCCGGTTTTGGCTCGTCTCAGATGCTACCGATTTGGTAGTATTGCGGGCGCATCTATTCAGAACAGTACAGGGGGGAAACTACATGCAGAACAATCAGAATCAGCCGATATGGAATCCATCGACCGTCGCCGGTCTTAGTGTCATGTTTACCCCGGCATTTGGAAGCTACCTACAGGCATCGAACTGGCGCTCTCTGGGACAGCCGGAACGGGAAGCCACGTCGAAGGCGTGGTTCTATGTCAGCTTGCTCGTCTTGGCCGCGATGGCTGCTGCGGTTTGCTTTGCAGCCAAGGCTGGTGGTGACAGCGACGCAGTTCGCGGGTTCGTCAACATCGGCGGGCTGATCTACTTCTTCATCTGGTACGTGGCCTCCGGTCGCAAGCAAGTCAGCTATGTGAAGGACGGCTTCGGGAAAACCTATGCGAAAAAGTCGCTGGTGAAGCCGGTATTGGCGGCGCTTGGGGTGGCGGTCCTGTATGCCGTCGCCGTCGCCGGCCTGCTGTTCGCCACGCAAGGGTCCAGCGATGACGACGCCCAACCAACCGATCAGGCTTCGTCGGCTGGATCATCGTTCAGCCTTGCAAGCCTGTTCGGTGATACAGCCAAGCTGGACTGCGCGTCGCCGGACGTGAAGGAAATCATTACGGACAACTATGCTGACCAGCTTACCGGTACCGGGATTCCCGATCTGGGGATGGCGATTGAGCGCAAGCGCATCAACTTCCGGGTCGAGATGATTACCGAAACGGGGCGCAACACGGCATCGCAATTCGTGAACTGCAAAGGCAATCTGATCATCACTTTCCCGGACGAGGATTTGGCAAGGGCAAGGAAAACGCTTGGTGATGGTGGGCTGAACGGGATTTTTGCTGAGGCCATCCGCAAGACTGGACCGGCGTTCAACGAAGAAATTGCCTACAGGGTATCGGTCCCGGCAGACAAAGAGGAAAGGAAGAACGGGCCGCTTGTTGAAATCACCTTTGTGAATGCCAAAGAAGCATCAAGTAACTTTCGTATGTATGGCGCAGCGTATGGTGCGTTGGCATACACGGTCGCCGATGTCTCGGCATCAAAACGGAACGATGTGAAGTGGGACAAGGCGTACAAGGACGCCGTTGCTCAGGAATGCGGCAAACAGTCGAATCTTGATCTTTGCCGGTGCAGGCTGGACCAGTTCGAACAGGTTTTCAACCAAGACGATTTCCAGCGCATCGGCTACATCGTTCAAACGAAAACTCTGGACCCGGACAAGTACCCCAATTTCATTGCTCTGTCGGACAGCTTGAACAGGCAGTGCCCGCTGCCACAGGGTATCGCCAGCGTTCTGAAGGCATCGGCTGAGGCGGCACCGTCGCCGGTACCTCAGTC
>NZ_JBFTND010000425.1:0-1619 GCF_056397305.1 Cupriavidus sp. 05N40 | reverse complement strand
GGCCAGCATATAGCACTGGTTGATCTCGGAGCGTGCCAGGTCGTTCTGCTCGCGTACCAGGCGCGCCTGGTACTCGCGCTCCTCGGCCTCGCGCTTGCGCAGGAACTGTTGGTTGGCCGCGTCCGTCTCCGGCTCGGGACTGATGCGCGACAGGTTGCCGCCCAGCGCGGCGGCCCGCCAGCCCGGCGGGCAGGCCGTATCCGAATAGAGCGTCTTGTCGCCGTTGACGCATTTGCCGGCATGTGCGAGCCCGGTGCAAACGCCCAGGACAAGCAGAATGAGCCAGTGCCGCATGCAGATCTCCTGTGGATGGCGCCCGGGCGGGCACTGTCGGTGGGTCGGGTGGCCAAGGCATCGGCGCTGCGCCGGATTCACCCGCGTGTGGCCAAGTCGGCATTCTTGTGCGGCCGGCGCGGCTTGTCCAGTCCCGAGGTGACCGGGCAGGCGCACCGCGCCGTGGAGGCCCTAAGCCTCGCCGTCCCCGACGTTGCCGATCAGGTCCGCTGCCGCCGAGCGCCGCGCATCCGCCGCGCGGAAGTAGCGCACCAGCGTGGCGACGCTGGTATGGCCCGTCATGGCCATGGTTTCCGCCAGCGGCACCTGGCGCGCCGCCGCCTCGGTCACGAAGCCCGAGCGCAGCGAGTGCGCCGAAAAATCTCCCTCCACTCCTGCCTGCTCGCAGCGCTGCTTGACGATCTTGCGCACGGCGGCCGCGGACAGCCCTTCGCCCACATGCCCGCCGCGGCGCACGCGCCGGAAGATCGCGCCTTCGCTCAGCGCGGCCGCATGCAGCCACGCTTCGAGCGCGGCGCCGGCCGCGCCGATCACCGGCTTGGCGTTATCCGGCAGGTCGGCCCCGGACTGGTTGGTCTTCGACCACCCCAGTTCATAGACGAATTCGCCCGGCGCCAGCCGTGTGAGGTTGGCCAGGGTGGCCCCGGCCACTTCCGAACGCCGCCGGCCACCGCTGGACCAGGCGAACAGCAGCAGCGCGCGATCGCGCAGGCCGATCAGCGAGTCGTCACAGGTTGCCAGCAGGCGGGCCAGCGGCTCGCGCGTCAGTGCCGCCTTGCGTGCCGGGCGCTCGCCGCGCCTGGCATAGGCGCGCCGCGTGCGCGACAGCAGCTCGCGCACGGCCGGATCCGCGCAGGGGTTGGCGGCACCCTCCAGATGGTGCGCCTTGGCGATCACCGCCAGCCGGTGCGTCAAGGTGGCCAGCGCGGGTGGCCCGGTGCGGGCCTTGAGCCCGCGCGCGACCAGTGCGGCATCGATGGCCGCCGGCAGTTCACTCACGGGACCTTGCGGCGTACTGCGCGTGGCGTGGTCTACCAGGAACTGGATGACGACCGCCGGCTGCAAGGGAAGAGCGATCGGCTGACCGTAGCGCAGGGCGAACCAGCCCGCCCAGTACCGTAGGGCGGAACGATAGCTGGCCACCGTGTTGACGGATTCGCCTTCCCGGTACAGCGCTTCTGCGGCCTGGCGGCCGGGCGGATCGAGTTCTGACGGGCGGAGCGGCGCGGGGAAATCGGCATGGGCAGGGCTGAAAGAAGGGTCGACGCGGCCCCGCCCACCGTCGGGCAGGTTTTCAGGGGCGATATCTGGCGGGTTTTCAGGGG
>NZ_JBFTND010000424.1:0-1631 GCF_056397305.1 Cupriavidus sp. 05N40 | reverse complement strand
GCCGGGAACGGGATGACTACGCGAATCGGTCCTGATGGATATGCGGCCGCCGACGATAGGGCCGGCAGCGCGGCGAGCTGGGCAGAGCCGACTGTAGCTACGCCCGCCTTCAAGAACTGGCGCCTATTCATGTTTGTCTCCTGTATGTCTTTTCGATTAAGCGGGAGGATGTCTCCCAGCTGAGCAACCACTTACCCGGCTGTTGGAACGTACTCCTGGAGGAAACGCTGCGCATCGAGGGCCGCCATGCAACCGCTACCCGCCGACGTAATGGCCTGGCGGTAGATGGAGTCCTGAACGTCGCCAGCGGCGAACACGCCCGGAATGCTCGTCATGGTGGACATTCCTTCCCTGCCCGCGCGGGTGACGATGTAGCCCTCGCGCATCTCGAGCTGGCCCTTGAAAATGTCCGTGTTCGGCTTGTGGCCGATAGCGATGAAGCAGCCAGTCACCAGCAGTTGAACCTCGCTGCCACTCTTGACTTCGCGCAGTCGGACCGCGCTCACGCCCGACTCGTCCCCCGTGACTTCGGCGAGCTCGTGCCACAGATGAAGGTGGATCTTGCCGGCCGCGACCTTCTCCATCAGGTGGGATACGAGAATGGGCTCCGCCCTGAAGCTGTCGCGACGATGAATCAAATGCACGGTTGCGGCGATGTTCGACAGATACAGCGCTTCCTCCACCGCGGTATTGCCGCCACCGACCACACAGACATCCTGGTTTCGGTAGAAAAAACCGTCGCAGGTTGCGCAACCGCTTACCCCGCGGCCACGATAGACTTCCTCTGAGGGGAGACCGAGGTACTTGGCCGACGCTCCTGTGGCAACGATCAGCGCATCACACGTCGTCGTGCCGGCTTCTCCGCGCAGCGTGAAGGGACGCTTGCTCAGATCCACCTCCTCAATGTGGTCGAAAATTGTCTTTGCATCGAAACGCTCCGCGTGAAGACGGAATCGCTCCATGAGATCGGGGCCCATTACGCCGGCAACATCCGCGGGCCAGTTGTCGACGTCAGTCGTCGTCATGAGCTGGCCGCCTTGCGCGGCACCGGTGACGAGCACCGGTGACAGGTTCGCCCTAGCAGCGTAGAGCGCTGCGGTATAGCCCGCCGGACCCGAACCGAGAATCAGAACGCGGGCGTGGGAATTCGCTTCTTTGGTACTCATGGCAACTCTTCACAAGGTACGGAAACAGATGTCGGATCTGGCATCAGATCCGGATGATTTTTTCCTGAGCGAGACGCTGGATCTGCGCATCGTCGATCTTCAGCAACTCCTTGAGCACTGCAGCGGTGCTGGAACCGAGATTTGGGGGTGCACTCCGATATTCGACCGGTGTGGCAGACAAGCGAATCGGACTTGCAACGACCGACACCTGGGATCCATCTGCGTTGTCGAGGGCAACCGTCATCCCGCGATGAATGACATGCGGGTCAGCAAAGACGTCCTGGAGCGTGTTGATGGGCCCGCACGGCACCCCACTAGCTTCCAGCCTCTCGAGCCAATGCTGTGACTCACGAGTGTCGATGACCGCTTGGATCAGGGGTATCAGGACCGCGCGATTGGCAATCCGTGCACTGTTCGAAGCAAAGCGCGGGTCCTGGGTCCACAGGGGCTGCCCAAGTACCTCAC
>NZ_JBFTND010000423.1:0-2174 GCF_056397305.1 Cupriavidus sp. 05N40 | reverse complement strand
GGCTGTACGAGGAAATGGAAAAGGCCGGCCATGCCCGGCTCGCCGGCGGCGCACTCGCCTGGTACACCAGCCTGGGGCGTCAGACATTGCGCCACGCGCCCAAGGGCATGGAGTGGTTCGTCCACGGTTTCAGCCGCTCGTTACTGGCCGCCGGCATCGGCAGGCAAGCCGTCAAACTGCGGCTCAAGGAGCTGCAGGCGATCGGGCGCAGTGCCGACCCCAAGTTCTTGCGCGCTCAGGTCAAGCGCAATGTGAACTTCGCCTTCGCCACCGAACTGGTCGATGCCCGCTCCAGTGAATTCTACAAAGTGCGCGCCAGTGGGTGGCTATTGCTGTTCGAGGCCGCCCTGCTCAGCCATAAATGGCTCAAAGGCACCAAGGACGAAAAGGAAAAAGCGGAGTTGAGCGCAGCCGCCATGACAACCTTCGCGGCAGGTCTGGAAGTGTTGGCCTGCGGCACCGAGGTGGTCCTACGCCAGTATGCCCCTGGCAGTACGACGAGCGTGGGCGCTACGGTCTGCGTGGGCGCTACGGTCTTTCTTGGTGGACTCAAGATATGGGGTGGGGCGTTGGCTACGGCAGTTGGCATCTATCTCGCTAGGTACGACTGGTCCGATGCAGACGAAGCCCGAAGGCACGGAAATCGTGGGTTGACTGCGGCTTATCTGACCCGTTTCACGGTGACGCTCACCATGATCGCGAGTCAGGCCAGCATCGCATTTGCAGCGGCGGGGCCGATGCTCAAATTGTTAGCCGAGCGCGCAGTTTATTCTCGTTGGTCTCCTTTGCTTAGCGCTCTAGCCAGATCTGCCGCATTCCTGGGCAAGGAAACCGTCGCCCTACTGATGCGGCGCATCCTGCTTCGTGGCACCTGGATCGTACTGGCCGTTAGCGCATTCATTGCCATTTTCGATGACGACGCCCTGCAAAAATGGTGCAAACACACCATGTATCGCGGACCCAAGTTCAATGGGGAAAAACCATACGAGGATACGCAAGAAGAACTTGCCGCTCTCTATGGCGGACTGCAAGAGGTGCTCTGATGTACTACGCGGAGTGGATGGCATGGCTGCTCAACATCAAGTCTGACCAATGGTTTGAGGAGAACATGGGAGACGCCGACGGCTCAAAGAAGCCACTGGTGGAACCCGTGTACGCAGAGTCCGTGGCCGAAGACAAAGCGCGTCAGGCAGCGAAACGGTTTGCTCACGCCGAAACGCGCGGTCCGGTCTATGCCTGCAACAACACCTATCTGGAAATGCGTTGTGGCGGCATGGAGGAGAAGCGTGGGCTGCTAACTCTAATCTCTCTTGTCATTGTTGGCATGGTGACTCGCGGATGGGTTTCCAGTTCAGGCCCAATCGTGTGGGGGCTTGTATCAGGAACAAACCAGGCATTTGGCAGGCCGATCGGCGGCAGCGAGTATTTTGATCTATTTTTCGATGGTGCCCTTTTTGGAATTCCGATTTTCCTTTATTTCAAATACGCCTTCCGCTTCACGCGCCTGGAAGCGCTGACCTCCCGCTATCTGCTGATCCGCTTCAACCGTGTCACGCGACAGGTCTATCTGCATCGTCCTCCCAGTTGTGGTGGGATTGCTGCCGTGCCCTGGGAGGGCGTCAGCACGGAGGAAATCGCCGGGCAGCGTCTCCTTGCTGGCTGGTTTCCTGGCGACACACCGCTGCCCTTTCCCGTCATGGCCTTCGTCGGCAAGCAAAGCAGCAGTGCGGACGACCTCAAAGCGGAGTGGGAGTTCATCCGCCGCTACATGAACGAGGGCGGCCTGTCGGCCGTCCCGAAGCCGCGCATCAGCTCGCAACTGCCGCTGCCGTGGCAAGCCTTCATCGCGCAGTTCGAGGCCTTGGGGCCCTTCCTGCGCGAAGGCGGTCCCCTCATCTGGGTCGGCTGCCTGATGATTTCGCCGGCTTTCATCATCCTCGGCTTGTCGCACTGGGCATCGCTGCTGCTGTGCTGGCGACCGCGCTGGCCCAARGTCATCCGCGAGGCCGGCCTGCCGGGCAAGCCCATACCCGCCTTGTCCACTGCCGACAACTACCCGCCAGACATCCGCGAGCAGCTATTGGCCAACGCGCACCGCTGGGCCGTGCGTCCTGGTCGGCGCCCAGATCGCAAGCACGTCGCAAAGACGTAATGGAGATAGCATGGCGCATGGC
>NZ_JBFTND010000422.1:0-1696 GCF_056397305.1 Cupriavidus sp. 05N40 | reverse complement strand
ATCGGCTACGGCGCGATGCTGGCCGAATCCTTCGTCGCCATCATGGCGCTSGTGGCCGCCTCGGTGATCGAGCCGGGCGTGTACTTCGCCATGAACAGCCCGGCCGCCGTGATCGGCACGTCGCCGGAAGCGGTGGCCGCGGTGGTGTCCGGCTGGGGCTTCGTGATCACGCCTGACGTGCTGATCCAGACCGCCAAGGACGTCGGCGAGAACACCATCATCTCGCGTGCCGGCGGCGCGCCGACGCTGGCGGTGGGCATTGCCCACATCCTGCACCAGGTGGTGGGCGGCCAGGCCATGATGGCCTTCTGGTACCACTTCGCCATCCTGTTCGAGGCGCTCTTCATCCTGACCGCCGTGGACGCGGGCACCCGCGCCGGGCGCTTTATGCTGCAGGACCTGCTGGGCAGCTTCGTGCCCTCGTTCCGCCGCACCGACTCGCTGCCTGCCAACCTGATCGCCACCGCGCTGTGCGTGGCGTTCTGGGGCTATTTCCTGTACCAGGGCGTGGTCGACCCGCTGGGCGGCATCAACACGCTGTGGCCGCTGTTTGGCATCTCCAACCAGATGCTGGCCGCGGTGGCACTGGTGCTCGGTACCTGCGTGCTGGTGAAGATGAAGCGCGGCAAGTACGCCTGGGTCACCCTGGTGCCCACCATCTGGCTGCTGATCTGCACGCTGACCGCCGGCTGGCAGAAGCTGTTCGACGCCGATCCCAAGGTCAGCTTCCTGACCCACGCGGCCAGGTTCAGCGACGCCATCGCCGCGGGCAAGGTGCTGGCCCCGGCCAAGTCGATGGAGCAGATGCACCGCATCGTCTTCAACGACTACCTGGACGCCGGCCTGTGCGCGCTGTTCATGTTCGTGGTGCTGTCGGTCGTGTTCTACGGCTTCAAGACCGCGCTGGCCGCGCGCGCCGCGAGCCGCCCGACCGACCGCGAGACGCCGTTCGAGCCGATGCCGGCAACGACCTCGGCGCAGCACTGAGTACGCCCGAACCCGCTACAGGAACAGGAGAATCGTCATGATCGAGCAACTGGGAACCATGGGCCGCTACCTCGGCCAGTCCCTGCGCCTGATGGTGGGGCTGCCGGACTACCAGACCTACGTGGCGCACATGGAAAGCACCCACCCCGACCGCGCGCCGATGAGCTACGAGGAATTTTTCCGCGAACGCCAGGAAGCGCGCTACGGCGGGGGACAAGGCAAGTGCTGCTAAGCCGCCGGATTGTGCGCAGTCCGGCGCGTAATCCGGGGTGCAAGTGATGCTTTAGGGGGGCCGCTGCGAAAGCGGCCCTTTTTGCGTTTCCCTAGCCGTTACAGGGCCTTACACGTGGTTACAGCAAGCTTGGGGCGACCTCTCTACACTTGCGTCAAAAGTTGATAATCATTGCTAAYCCAAGGAAGAAGAACATGTCTCGGCACACCGTTCGCAGTTTCACCCTGGCCATCGCCCTGGCGGCATCCGCGCTGCCGGTGTTTGCGGGCGATATGAACAATGCCCTCGGCGGCGCACTCGGCGGTGTCGCCGGCGCGGCGGTGGGCGGCGCACTCGGCGGCTCGACCGGCGCGGTGATCGGCGGCGCAGTAGGCGGCGGCGCAGGCGGCGCGGTCACCTCCAACCGTCGCGAGCGCACCGGCGCCATCATCGGCGGCGCGCTGGGCGGCGGCGCGGGCACGGCGGCCGGCAATGCCA
>NZ_JBFTND010000421.1:0-1754 GCF_056397305.1 Cupriavidus sp. 05N40 | reverse complement strand
GAGGAGATGATTCGCGCGCAGCCGATGGACGCCGTGGTGCTCATCGGAGGTTGCGACAAGACGGTTCCGGCCCAGCTTATGGGCGCCGCGTCCGCGGGAATTCCGGCTATCCAGCTGATTACTGGCTCCATGCTGACCGGCTCGCACCGTAGCGAGCGCGTCGGTGCCTGCACGGACTGCCGCCGCTATTGGGGCAAGTTCCGCGCAGAAGAAATCGATTCGGAAGAAATCGCGGACGTGAACAACCAACTGGTGGCCAGCGTGGGCACGTGCTCGGTGATGGGTACGGCCAGCACCATGGCTTGTATCGCCGAAGCGCTGGGTATGACGGTGCCTGGCGGTGCCTCACCCCCCGCAGTGACTGCTGACCGCATCCGCGTGGCGGAGCAGACCGGCGCCGAGGCTGTTCGCATTGCGAAGGAACGCCTCACCATCGACAAGATTCTCACTCCCGCCGCCTTCGAAAATGCCATGCGCGTCTTGCTGGCAATTGGCGGCTCGACCAACGGTATCGTTCACTTGGCCGCAATTGCGGGTCGTCTGGGCTATGACATCGACCTCGCTGGTCTGGATCGCATGGGCCGTGACACCCCGGTGCTGCTGGACCTGAAGCCGTCGGGTGACCACTACATGGAGGACTTCCATCACGCTGGCGGTATGGCAACCCTGCTGCGCGAACTGAAGCCTCTTCTGAACCTGGACGCCATGACGGTCACCGGCCGTACTCTGGGAGAGGAAATCGAGCGCTCCGGCCCCGGCTTCGCCCAGAACGTCGTCCGCTCTCGCGAAAATCCCATCTACCCGCAGGGCGGTATCGCCGTACTGAACGGCAACCTTGCCCCGGGTGGCTCCATTATTAAGCAGTCCGCGGCCCATCCGAAGCTTATGGAGCACGAAGGGCGCGCTGTGGTGTTTGAGAACGCCGAAGATCTGGTTAACCGTATCGACAGTGACGACCTCGATGTCACGGCCGACGACATCCTGGTGCTGAAGAACATCGGCCCGAAGGGCGCGCCCGGCATGCCTGAGGCCGGCTACATTCCAATCCCGCGCAAGCTTGCTCGCGCAGGTGTAAAGGACATCGTCCGCATCTCGGACGGCCGCATGAGTGGAACAGCCTTCGGCACCATTGTTCTGCACGTAACGCCGGAGGCTGCAGTCGGCGGGCCGCTAGCGCATGTTCGGAATGGCGACCGCATCAGCCTGTCAGTCTCGCGCCGTGAACTGAAGCTTCATGTCAGTGATGAGGAACTGAAGCGTCGGGCCGAGGAAAAGCCTGTGGTCGTACCGACGGCGGACCGCGGTTACCGCAAGCTCTTCCTCACGACGGTCAACCAGGCAGACCAGGGGGTCGACTTCGACTTCCTGCGCGCTGTGGAGAATCGCGGCAAGGTGCCTGGCAAGGGCGAATAGGGCTCAGGAGCCAAGGGCTCGGGAAAATAGTTCACAATGACAGCTTTCATTCCGAATCGTACAACCGCACCGGGCTCGCCCGCCGGTGCGGCTAGCCCGATGCCCAGCTCCGAGATGCTCTCCGCCGCTTTTGACGATAGCGCCAAATCYGATTTCGCCCAGCCAGATTCTTTGAGCGACATGGTCGCGACGCTTGAAGAAGACATCGTCTTCGGCCGGCTGCATCCTCGAGAGAGATTGGTCGAAGACGAGCTGATGGAGAGATTTGCCGTCAAGCGTCACGTTGTCCGGGACGCCCTCGCTGCCTTGGACCGCATGGGCTTGATTGAACGCCGCAAGAA
>NZ_JBFTND010000420.1:0-1865 GCF_056397305.1 Cupriavidus sp. 05N40 | reverse complement strand
CGGTGTGCTCGGTAATGGCCATCATCAGGACCACATAGATCCAGCCGATTGCAACGATGTACATCAGAACGTCATCCTTCTCGGGCAAGCTCGTCCCTTTGGCCGGTGCGAGCGGCGGGCACGAGGTGCGGGTGGGGCGCGCAGCATGGGCGCCGGGCGCGCAGGGTGCATTTTGCCCGCGGCGCCGGTCCGCGCAATTTTCCGCATTGACAGGCACAACATTGCAAGGCAACAATGGCCTCGAATGTATTGCGAGGCAGGTCAGTTCGCAGGCATTCGCAGGCTTCGCCGGGACCTTTCGGTCGGCGGCGCGGCGTGTCCGGCAAGCATACCGCATGGCGTCACCAGCCGAGGGCGTCAGCGCGGGCCGGTTTCGAGGCTGGCGGCGGGGCAGTCCGCAGTGGCGGCATGCGCCCGGCCAGCCTTCAAATAAGTGACGGCAGAGAGACGAAACATCATGGCAACCGGCAAAGGTGCGGCAGCTTCCGCCAAGGAAGACAAGTCCCAACCGTTTTCATTTGCACCGGGGCCATTCGATCCAGCTGCATGGCTGGCATGGTCCCGTCAGGCACAGGCCAACGGTAACGGCAACGGCGCGGCAATGCCCCAGGGCATGCCCGGCCTGCCTGGATTGGAGGCGCTGGCGGGTTCCGCCCTGGCGGGCGTGAAGTTCGCGCCCGACCAGCTTGCCGACATCCAGCAGCGCTACATGAAGGACTTCAGCGAACTGTGGCGCGGCATGGCCGAGGGGGGCGGCAATCCCTCGACGGCCCTGCGCGACCGCCGTTTCGCCGGCGAGGCCTGGCGCAGCAGCGCGGCCTTCCACTACGCGGCCGCCTTCTACCTCATCAATGCGCGCGCCATGAACGAGTTGGCGGACGCGGTGGAAGCCGACGCCAAGACGCGCCAGCGCATCCGCTTCGCGGTCTCGCAGTGGGTCGACGCCATGTCGCCGGCCAACTTCCTCGCCACCAATCCGGAAGCGCAGAAGCGGCTGATCGAATCGGGCGGGGAATCGCTGCGTGCCGGCGTGCGCAACATGCTCGACGACCTGGGCCGCGGCAAGATCTCGCAGACCGACGAATCCGCTTTCGAAGTGGGCCGCAACGTGGCGGTCACCGAAGGCGCGGTGGTCTACGAGAACGCCTACTTCCAGCTGCTGCAGTACAAGGCCACCACCGACAAGGTGTTTGCCCGTCCGCTGCTGCTGGTGCCGCCCTGCATCAACAAGTACTACATCCTCGATCTGCAGCCGGAAAGCTCGCTGGTGAGCTACATGGTGGCGCAGGGCCATACGGTCTACATGGTGTCCTGGCGCAATCCGGACGCATCGATGGCCGAGCTGGGCTGGGACGACTACATCGAGCACGCGGCCATCCGCGCCATCGACGTCACGCGCGAGATCAGCGGCCAGGACCAGATCAACGTGCTCGGCTTCTGCGTCGGCGGCACCATTGTCGCCACGGCACTGGCGGTGCTGGCCCAGCGCGGCGAGCACCCCGCGGCCAGCCTGACGCTGCTGACGACGCTGCTGGATTTCGCCGATACCGGCGTGCTGGATGTCTTTGTCGACGAGGCGCATGTGGCGCTGCGCGAGGCCACCCTCGGCGGTGCCGCGGGCACGCCCTGCGCGCTGCTGCGCGGGGTGGAGCTGGCCAATACCTTCTCCTTCCTGCGTCCCAACGACCTGGTGTGGARCTACGTCGTCGACAACTACCTCAAGGGCAACACGCCGGTGCCGTTCGACCTGCTGTTCTGGAACGGCGATGCCACCAACCTGCCGGGCCCCTGGTACTGCTGGTACCTGCGCCACACCTACCTGCAGAACGAACTGAAGGTGCCGGGCAAGCTGACCGTGTGCAACG
>NZ_JBFTND010000419.1:0-1917 GCF_056397305.1 Cupriavidus sp. 05N40 | reverse complement strand
GTGCTATATGCTGGCCAGCCAGATGCGCCAGCTGGAATCCGACTACGCCGCGCGCCAGCGTGCACGGCTGCCCGAGGTGGAGAACTATCGGGCGCGCAACCGCTACCTGCGTGACCAGATGGCGCGGCTGCGCTGCTGAGCAGCCCGCGCGTGCGGTGCCGGATGTCCATTTGAAGGCGGTGATTGATTACAATCTGCGGCTGCCAGGCCGATATCATCCGCTTCTATGCCGGCTGCCCGCTGGCGGTGGCCAACGGCAGCAAGCTGGGCACCTTGTGCCTGATCGACGTGCAGCCGCGCGAGTTTGGCGAAGATGACCGCGCCCTGCTGCGCGACCTGGCGCGCATGGCCGAGCAGGAACTCGCCGCCCTGCAGCTCGCCACCATGGACGAACTCACGCTGCTGTCCAACCGCCGCGGCTTCTCCGCGCTGGCCCAGCACGCGCTCAACGTCTGCACGCGCCTGGAAAAGCCCGCCACGCTGCTGTTCTTCGACATGGACGGCTTCAAGGCCATCAACGACCGCTTCGGCCATGCCGAGGGCGACCGCGCGCTCAATGCTTTCGCCGCCGAACTGCGCCATTGCCTGCGCGACTCCGACGTGATCGGCCGCCTGGGCGGCGACGAATTCGTGGCGCTGCTGACCAGCACCGACGCGGCCGCCTGCGAGGCCACGCTGAGCCGGCTGCGGGCGGGCGTGGCCGCGCAGAACCTGCAGGCCGCGCGCGGCTATGACATCGAGTTCAGCGTGGGCTCCATCGTCTTCGATGCGGGCCGGCACAACGGCATCGCCGCGCTGCTGGGCGAGGCCGACACAGCGATGTATGCGAACAAGGCGCTGCGCAAGGCCGCACGGCGCTGACCGCCGGCCCGCGGGCGCCAGGTCCTACCACAGTGCGCGCCGTGCTGGATGCCTCGGCTGCATCACTGTGTCGGGACTGCCTCGCTCTCTTCATGCCCCTCCCGCCGGGCAGGCAGCCCTGCCTATACTGGCATGCGGGCCGCACGGCCGCTAGCAACGGAGAAGGGATATGCCGAACGAACAATTCCTCGCCAAGCAGGAAGACCGCCGCAGCGGGCTACGCGCATTGCGCGCCGCGCTGCTCAAGGTGCACAAGGAGGTGATTGCGCTGGGCCGCGTGGAGTACGAGCGCCTGCACGGCCCGATCCCTGCCGGCCTGTTCGTGCAGGTTGTGACCGAGGAGACGTATTTTCGCTGGCTCGATCCGCTCTCGCGCCTGATCATCGAGATCGACGAGGAACTGGATGCGCCCGAGCATCACGACGAAACCTGCCGCGCCGTGGCCGCCGCCACCGAAAAACTGTTTGGCGCGCAAGGCGAGCCCGTCTTTCGCGACCGCTACCAGCAGGCCCTGCAGGACGAATCCGGCGTGATCGTTGCCCACGGGCAACTGATGAAGGTCATCGGCCAGCTGCGCACGCTGGCCTGAGGGGGCCGGGCACGGCCCCCGCTTCTACTTGCCGTGCGCGGTGTCGACGGAAATCGGGTCGCTGGCCGGGAAGGTCTCGCGCAGGGCTTCGTCCAGTTCATCTTCCTGATGGTCCGCGCCTGGCTCCGGGGTGCCCTTGCCAGGCACAGGCGCCTGCTTGGCGGGCTTGGGTGGCGCCGGCTGTTTCGGCGAGACGGGCTTGGTCATGGCCTGATCCTGGGCAAGGGAGATGAGCCTTGATCTTAGAAGGCTTTGCAGCGAGATGCCAATCGCGGCGCCCCGCGGCCTCCACGGCCACGCCACTGCGGCCACTGCGGCCTCGATGCGCCGTACCGCCGTACCACAGTACAAGCGGACGATCATGCCGATCATGCGATGCCCTCCCGCGAGGCCACCGAGCCGCTGCCGCGCAACCAGGCTTGCATGAGGAAATCCGCCTCCGCATGGGTGGCAATGCAGGGCAGGCC
>NZ_JBFTND010000418.1:0-1928 GCF_056397305.1 Cupriavidus sp. 05N40 | reverse complement strand
GCGCACTGGTGGCCGCGGCCTGGCTGGCCGCACGCACCGGTGCGCGCGCCGTCGATGAGCCGCTGGCCCTGCTGCGCAAGGGGCGACCGCAAGTGGTGCTGCGCGCGGACAGCGTCGCGGCGCTGGCGGATTTCATCGGCCGCAGGCAGGCGGCGCAGTCTTCGGAAGGAACGGGCCATGGCGAGCGCAATGGATGACGACGGCCTGAACGACGGCGGCAGGCGCGATGCCGCCGCCGCGCACTGGGTGGCGCAGGCCACCGCGGGCGGGCTGGAAGCCGCGACCAGGCTGACATGGGCCGGGCTGGTGCTGGCGCTGATCAACGTACTGCTGGCCGGCACGCTGTCGCCGGCGGGCATGGTCTATCTCGCGCTGGGGATCGTGGCCGCCCTGTCCGGCGCCGTACAGTTGTGGCTGCTCGTGCGCGTCACCATCGATTGCCGGCTGTTCAAGGTGCTGGCCGATGTGATGGCGGATAGCGACGCCGGTGGCCTGGCGGGCAGTAGCGCGCCGCTGGCGGCACTGGATCGCGCGCTGCGGCAGTTGGGCTGGCTGAAGCCCGGCGTCCCCGGCGCCGCCAGCCGGAATCTGGTGGAGCGCGCCCGCGGCGCGCTGCGCTTGCTTCACTGGGCCGCGGTGCTGGCCGCCCTGCAATTGCTGGCGGCGCTGTTGCTACTCCTGCTGAGATAACGTGCAATGTGGATTTCCAAGCTGGTGGCACGCGCCATCATCCTGTTCGCTCGCCTGCTGACGGGCATGCAGGCGCGCTGGAACGGTTGCCTGCCGGCAGCCGTGCAGCGCATCTACTTCGCCAACCACAGCAGCCACGGCGATTTCGTGCTGATCTGGGGTTGCCTGCCGCCGGACCTGCGCTCGTTGACGCGGCCGGTGGCTGGCGCGGATTACTGGGACAAGTCCGCCGTGCGCCGCTTCATCGGGCGGGATGTCTTCAATGCCCTGCTGATCGACCGCACCAAGGGCAGCCAGGGTGGCGACCCGGCTGCCGATCCGGTCGCGCTGATGAAGACAGCGGTACTGCGGGGAGATTCGCTGATCCTGTTTCCCGAAGGCACGCGCAATACCACCGATGAACGGCTGCTGCCGTTCAAGAGCGGCATCTATCACCTGGCGCGCGTGTGCGGCAGCGTCGAGTTCGTGCCGGTGTGGATCGACAACCTCAACCGCGTGATGCCCAAGGGTGAGATCGTGCCGGTGCCGCTGCTGTGCACGGTTACCTTCGGCAAGCCGCTCACCCTCGGCGAGCAAGAGAGCAAGGACGATTTCCTGGCACGTTGCCGTGCCGGCCTGCTGTCGCTGGCGCCGGCGCTGGAGTAGGGACCATGATCCAATCTTATTCGAACGTACTGCGCGAGACGTGGGTGCTGTTCGCCGCGGTGTTCGGCGTGCTGGTACTGGCCTCCGCCGTGAYGGCGGTGCTGCGCTGGCGCATTGCCGGAGGCCGCCCGCACGCGGTGATCGACAACCTGGGCGCACGTGTATCCGCGTGGTGGTGGATGATCGGCGTGCTCGGCGTGGCGTTCATGCTGGGGCGCACCGCCATCATCGTGCTGTTCTACCTGCTGTCGTTCTTCGCGCTGCGCGAGTTCGTCACCATCACCACCACCCGGCGCGGCGATCATCGCGCCATCGTGGCCGCATTCTTTGTCTTCCTGCCGCTCCAATATGTACTGGTCTATATCAGCTGGTACGGGCTGTTCTCCATCCTGATCCCGGTCTATGCCTTCCTGATCCTGCCCATCCTGTCAGCGCTCTCGGCCGAGACCACGCGCTTCCTCGAGCGTTGCGCGGGCGTGCAATGGGCGGTGATGATCTGCGTGTTCTGCATATCCCACGTGCCTGCGCTGCTGACCTTGCCGATCCCGGGCTTCGAGGACCGCAACCTGCTGCTGATCGCCTTCCTGGTGATC
>NZ_JBFTND010000417.1:0-1953 GCF_056397305.1 Cupriavidus sp. 05N40 | reverse complement strand
GGTCTGGTCGATGACAATCTTCCCCGCCGATAAGCCGGCGGCGAGTCCCTCTGGGCCCGAGACAAGCTGCAGAACGTCGGAACTWCGTGGCAAGCAGATCACGACCGCGTCGCATTTCCGTCCGAGGTCTGCGGCAGATGCAGCCACGCTGGCGCCAAGGCCTTTGAACACCTCGAGCGCCTGGGCATTGAGGTCCCAGACGAAAAGATCGTGTTTGCCGATGAAACGTCGCGCAAGTTCTCCTCCAAGCGCGCCGAGACCTACGTATCCAACCTTCATTGCAATGTCTCCTGTTCGTGTTTGCTTGTTCTTTCGCCCTGCTTTCAGCTGCGTTCAGCCCACATTTGGGACATGCGGAACCGCCGTGTCGCAGAGATCAACGTGCACTATTCACTGCCCAACTTGAGGCTGTTCGCCTGACGCTTCTCCAGCGCTGACTTCAGCAGAGCCGCAGAGCGGAAGATTCCGTGCGCGAACTTTCCGTACGGGAGTGTCGCGAAGAGCGCCATGACAATGCCGAGATGGATGGCGAGCAGGCTAGGCATAGCCCCGGACTCCCTGAATGCAAGCAGTGCCAAGCCCGATGCGCTCGTGAGCAACAGGAGCACAATGAACCCGATGTCCATTGGCCGTTGTCGCAGATCTGAACGATTCGGGTCACGATGCAGATTCAACCAGAGGAGGCCGAAGGGCCCGACTATCAGTCCCACGCCACCCGCGGTGCCAAGGAGAACCGGGGCGCTTAGCAGCGGGTACGGCGCATGCATTTCGAACGCGTAGTGGTACAACGTTGCGACAGATGTGGCAGCAAAGCAAAGTAAGAATCCATAGAACGTGAGGTGGTGGAAGCGTCGTCTCCACAACGTGAACTTATCGTCTGCCTCATTGCAGCCTGCCCCATGACCGCCATCCAGATACTTCAGCGTCAGCACGTTTGAGGTGGCCTCGGCAATAGCTCCGGCACCAAGGCCATTGACCGATAGCGCACGCCAGAATCGTGATACCCCGATTGCCAATGCGAGCAAGGAAAATCCAAAAACAGCACCGAAAAGCGCGGCCAGGAGGTTGTGCGGGAAGATCGCGTAGAAGTTCGCTGCCAGACCATCCTGAACCAGGGATCCTTCGGTTACCACCATCGCCAGGATCAGAAACAGCGCCAACCCAGTGGACAAGGCAACAGCAACAGTTGTCCCGTTGTTGCGATACAGACGGCCGAACGTGGCCGGCCACGCGTACTCGGTGTAGGTCTGCAGGCGTACGCGCGCCATCGCCTGGGGCACGTTGACCCGGAAGTCATGAGGAGGGGCATACTGGCAGGCGTGATAGCAGGCACCGCAGTTGTGACATAGGTTCGCCAGATAGTTGACGTCCGCCTTGTGAAACTCAAGACGTCGCGTCATTGCCGGAAATACTGCGCAGAAGCCTTCGCAGTACCTGCACGCATTGCAGATCTGCATCTGGCGAGAGACCTCGGCTTCGTCGTCTGTAAGCGGCAACACCGCGATCTGACGCAGTTTCGCGGACGCAGAGGTCGATTGGTCAGCTAGCGACTCTGCCTCCTTTACCAAAAGTTCCAAGTCATGCATAGCTTTCTGTCCGCTTGATAGTGGCAACCCGCGCTGCCTGAGTTCCTGCGATCCGTCCAAATGCCGTTCCGATCGACATACCGACACCGGCCGTATAGCCTTGCCCCAGAACATTGCCAGCCATCATCTCGCCCGCCACAAAGAGGTTGTCGCTCGGACTGCCATCAAAGTGGACTTGCGCCAAGTCGTTTACCTTGAGTCCCAGATAGGTGAATGTGATACCAGGTCGTAGCGCGTAGCCGAAATACGGCGGCCTATCGATAGGCAGCGCCCAGTGGGTCTTCGGCGGGTTCACACCCTCTGTCTGGCAATCGTCGAGGGCTGTATGGTCGAACGTCCCCACTCGACAGCCTGCGTTGTATCGCTC
>NZ_JBFTND010000416.1:0-2051 GCF_056397305.1 Cupriavidus sp. 05N40 | reverse complement strand
GCGTAGTACCACGCACGCGAGCGTGGTGCGCAGCAGCCGTCCGGTTGCCGAGCCCGGCAATCCGCTGCATATCGCCGCGCCCATGCCGGGCTCGATCGTGACGGTGGCGGTCCAGCCAGGACAGCGCGTGGCGGCGGGAACGACGCTGATGGCGCTGGAGGCGATGAAGATGGAAACCCACATCACCGCGGATCGCGACTGCGAGATTGCCGCGGTGCATGTGAAGCAGGGTGACCGCGTCGCCGCGAAGGATCTGCTGATCGAGTTGAAGCCGGCGGATTGATATTGGCGTGCTTGCACGGAGACAGGCTGTTGCCTCCCGTCCGTCCAGGACGGGAGGGCAAGTTGTGACAAAGCCAGCTACGTCTGTCGGGCAGACTGTCCTCGCGCTTGCAAACTAAGTCTGGCCAAGCCCCGGTAGACGGGGTTGCCGTTCCAGTGCGGTTCGGCGTCTGCGAGCGAAAGCGCGGGCATGTGGCGCAGAATCGCCCGGAACACGATCTCTGCCTCCATCAGCGTCAGCGCGGCGCCGATGCACACATGTGGGCCATGCCCGAACGAAAGGTGGGAGCCTTCGCGTCGCGTGATGTCCAGCTCGTCCGGGTTGCGGAAGCGCGCCGGGTCGCGATTGGCGGCGCCGATCAGGGCAACGACCAGATCGCCGCGCCGCAACTGGCGCCCGTGCAGCATCATGTCTGTAGCAACCCGACGTCCCGTGTACTGGACCGGGCTTTCGTAGCGCAGCAACTCGCGCAGGGCATTGGGCAGCAGTTCCGGGGTCTGCTGCAGGCGCTGCCATTGCTCGGGATGGCTCAGCAGGGCGTGCAGTCCGTTGCCAAGCAGATTGCGCGTCGTTTCATGACCGGCAAACAGCAGCATCGCGCATTGCGCCAGTAGTTCGGCACCGGCCTCGATTTTGCCTTCGGCCTCGGCGTACAGCAGATGCCCGATCAGGTCCCGCTGTTGCGCCTGCGAGAGATCCGTGTCTTCTGCCTTGCGCCGCGCCAGCATCGATTCAAATGCTGCAGCCATCTTGAGCAGGCTGACCTGGGCGCGCCGTTTCAGCGCGGCGTCGGGATCCGGTGCGCCGATGAAGGCGGCCAGGTCTTCGGACCAGGCGAGGAAGTCCGGCTGGTTCTCGACGTCCATGCCTAGCAACCTCGCGATGACCATCGCCGGCAGCGGCCTGGCAATCGACTCCATGAAATCGAACGCCTCGGCGCCTGCGAGCTGCGCAATCAGCCCGGCCGTCATTTGCTCGATGGTGCCGGCAAAAGCGCGCAGGGCAGCCGGACGGAAGCCGGCATTGAGCACCTGTCGCAGCCTCGTATGATCGGGCGCGTCCAGGAACAGCATGGCCCGGCTGAACAAGCGCTGGAAGGGGCAAAGCGCCTGGCGCTCGCCTTCGCTGCCACGCATCACCCATCCTCCCGTGCGCCGCGCCGAATACCGGGGGTCGCGCAGCACCGCTTCCACATCTTCATGCCGGGTCAGTAGCCAGGCCCCCCCGAAGAATTCTTCGCTCCAATGGATGGGCCCGAGCGCGCGCAGCGCGTGGTAGGCAGGGTAGGGGTCACGCAGGAAGGCGTCGTCGACCAGGCGGTCGCAGGGGGTCAACGCTCCGGCCATCGCTTCCTCGGTGTGGTACCGGCTTAGGGACGTGGAAGCGAGCGTGGTGGCCTGGTTGGTGGCAGTCGTGCTGTCGGCAATGCTGGTCATTGTGGAATCCTGCTTTGGCAGCCAGACGCTGTCGGGTTTCGGCCTGGCGCGGTTCGGAAGCGACGGCAATGAGGCGAGAGGTTTTTCATGGCTCTGCCCGCCGGGCCATGATGGCGGACAGGCTGTCCAGCAAGCGTGCCACGTCGGCTGCGGTATGCGACGCCGACAGTGTGATGCGCAGGCGCGCCGTACCGTTGGGCACGGTGGGCGGGCGGATCGCGGTAACGCGGATGCCGTCGTTCTCAAGCGCTTGGGACAGCGACAGCGCGGCCTCGTTGTCGCCGACGATCAGGGGCTGGATGGGTGTACTGCGGGTGTACTGCTGTCGGCGA
>NZ_JBFTND010000415.1:0-2070 GCF_056397305.1 Cupriavidus sp. 05N40 | reverse complement strand
GGCGTGAGCCGGGCGGAATCGGCACCTTCCTGCACCAGCCGCGCCTTGACCGGATCGGCAGCGGCGGCTTCATTGACCGCGCGATTGAGTGCTTCGATGACGGGTGCCGGCGTTCGGGCTGGCGCGAGCACGCCCCACCAGGTGGTGATGTCGAGACCCGCGACGCCTGCCTCGGCAATCGTCGGCACATTGGGGAACAGCGGCGAGCGCTTCGTGCTGGTGACCGCCAGCACTGACACCTTGCCACCACGCACGTAGGGCAGGATGGTTGGCACCGTGGCGAAGAAAAGATCGATGCGCCCGGCCAGCAATTCGACCGTGGCCGGACCACTGCCCTTGAAGGGCACATGCGTCATCGTCAGGCCAGCTTTCTGGCGGAACATTTCGCCTGCCAGATGGTTGATGCTGCCATTGCCGGCCGAGCAGAAATTCAAGCCAGCGGGTCGTGCCTTCGCAGCCGAAATCAACTGCGCCATGTTCTGCACCCCAAGTTGCTTCGAGGTCACGACCAGTAGCGGCCCGCGGCCGATCATGGCGACCGGAGTGAAGGACTTGACCGGGTCATACGGGAGCCTGGGTTCGACGGCCGCGCTGGTAGCGAAGGTCGACGTGGCGAACAGCAGCGTGTAGCCGTCCGGTCTGGCCTTGGCCACGATGTCAGCACCCAGCGCACCGCCAGCGCCGCCACGGTTATCGATGATCACCGGCTGGTGAAGGCGATCCGACATGTTCTTCGCGATGTCACGCGCGATGCTGTCGGTGCCGCCGCCTGCCGCGAACGGGACGACCAGCGTAATCGGCCGGGAAGGATAGGCGGGCTCGGCCCCCGCCAGCAGCGGGAATGCCGCCAGCGCGGCCAGCACACCGCGAATGGAAATGGACATGCGTGTGTCTCCGTTATTTTGGTTGCGTGCCAGCCATGGATCGTTGCCACCGGTAGCGTGGTCTGCGCGGGTACTCCCACGGACCGCACGCATGACTGAGCGGCAATGATCGGGTGGATGGAATTTGCTGTAAAGTGCAAATATCCTATCGATTGATGCCGAAATCGAGTGAATTTTGATCTCGCAGATTTGCGCGCATTTGTGACTGTTGYGGACCTTTGCAGCTTCCGGGCGGCCTCGGCGACGCTGCATATTTCCCAGCCGGCCCTCTCACGCAGGGTCGACAAACTGGAGCAAGCGCTGGGATTCCGCCTGCTTGAGCGCACCACCCGCAAGGTGGAACTCAACGCGATGGGCAGGAACTTCATACCCAAGGCCCGGCACGTCCTGAACGAGCTTGAGAGTGCGTTGCTCGGCATGACGGACTTGTCTGACCGCCTTCGTGGGCAGGTTTCCGTGGCCTGCATTCCTTCCGCCATCGGTAGCTTCCTGGCGGATGTGGTCAGGAAATTCCACCAGGCGTACCCCCGTATCCACGTGCGTCTGCTGGACGAGACCGCCTCGGAGATATTGCTGGCTGTGGGGCGCTCGGAGGCGGACTTTGGCGTCAGTTACCTGGGAACCCAAGAGCCGGATCTGGAGTTCAAGCCGCTGCTTGAGGAGCACTTCGTCCTTGCGTGCCGGCCGGAGCATCCTCTGGCGCAGAGGCGTCAGGTCACCTGGACCGAGTTGGCAGAGTACGAATGCGTGACGCTCGCACCGGGAAGCGGCAATCGCATGCTGATCGATCAAGGCTTATCGGCGGTCGCAGCACGTCCGGCGTGGACCTGCGAAGTCCGTCATGTACCGGCGCTGGTGAGCCTGATCGAAGCGGGCATCGGCATAGGTGCCGTGCCGGCCTACGCCGTGCCTGCCAACCATCCGGCCGGCCTGGTCAGCGTCCCGCTGGTCGAGCCGGAGATCGTTCGTACTATCGGTATCATCAAGCTTCGAGGCCGACCGCTGGCTCCAGCCGCACAGGCGTTCCACGATCTGCTGGTGGCCTCCTACGGTGGACCCGCGCAGAAAACTCGGAGGAAGAAATAGTATTGTCGGAGAGACCTTACAACCAGGCATCCCCGACGCCCAGCCGTCCGGCGTTGGGCGGCCTCAAGCGATGCCGTGGCTGGTGGTCGCGCGCTGGAGT
>NZ_JBFTND010000414.1:0-2118 GCF_056397305.1 Cupriavidus sp. 05N40 | reverse complement strand
CGGCACCAGGCCGCGCGCCAGGCACATTACGCCTGCGGCGGCGGCACGTAGCCCTGGGCCTGGTCGGCGCCTTCGCCGAAGAAATACTTCTCGGTCTGCTTGAGCAGGTACTGGCGCGCGCGCGTATCGGCCATGTTGAGGCGGTTTTCATTGATCAGCATGGTCTGGTGCTTGAGCCAGCCAGCCCAGGCTTCCTTGGACACGGTCTGCCAGATCTTCTTGCCGAGTTCGCCAGGCAGCGGCGGCAGGTCGAGCCCTTCGGCTTCCTTGTTGAGCTTGACGCATTGAACCATGCGGGCCATGGGGAACTCCTTGTTGTCGTGTGATGTAGCCGGCGCGGCGAAACGGCCGGCCGTTGCGGTGGCGCTATTGTAACGAAGCCGGGGCGAGCCTTCAGGCTACCCCCACCGGCGTCACAGTTTTTTCATCAGCACCATCGACTTGCGTTGCCAGTTGTACAGCTTGCGCTTGTCTTCGGGCAGGTCGTCCACGTTGGCGTGCACGAAGCCGCGCTTGAGGAACCAGTGCTCGGTGCGGGTGGTAAGCACGAACAGGCGATCCAGGCCGAGGCTGCGGGCACGGCGCTCGATGCGCTTGAGCAGGCGCTCGCCGTCGCCGGTGCCTTGCGCCTCTGACGATACCGTGAGGCAGGCCATTTCGGCCATGCCCTCGCGCGAATACGGGTAGAGCGCGGCGCAGCCGAACAGCACGCCGTCGTGCTCGATCACCGAGAAGTTGGCGATGTCGCGCTCGATCAGGTGGCGCCCGCGCGGCACCAGCGTGCCGTCCTGCTCGAGCGGGGCGATCAGCTGCAGGATGCCGCCGACGTCGTCCAGCGTGGCTTCGCGCAGGCTTTCCAGGTCGGTGTCGGAAATCATGGTGCCGACGCCGTCGTGCAGGAACAGCTCCAGCAGCACCGAGCCGTCCAGCTCGAACGGGATCAGGTGCGCGCGCGGCACGCCGCCCTTGAGGGCCTTGACCAGGTGTTCCAGGTAATAGGCCACCTCGGGCGGCAGGTGGTTGTTCTGCAGTCGCTCGACGGCGGTGCGCAGCGACATTTCCGGCATCATCCTGCCGGACGCGTCCTGCACGCCGGGCACTTCGGTGATGAAGACCAGCTTGTCGGCCTTGATGGCGGTGGCGGTGGCGCTGGCCACGTCTTCCATCGACAGGTTGAAGGCCTGGCCGGTGGGCGAGAAACCAAGCGGCGAAAGCAGCACCACCTTGCCGTGCGAGAGCGACATGCGCACCGATTCGCCGTCGATCTTGCGCACCAGGCCGGTGTGCTGGTAGTCCACGCCTTCGACAATGCCGACCGGGCGCGCGGTAACGAAATTGCCCGAAATCACCGAGAGCTGGGCGCCGGCCATGGGTGTGTTGGGCAGGCCCTGGCTGAAGGCGGCCTCGATGTCCAGGCGCAGTTCGCCGGCGGCTTCCTTGGCGCATTCGAGCGCGGCGTTGTCGGTGATGCGCACGCCGGCGGCGAATTGCGACTCGACGTGGCGCAGCGCCAGTTGCTCTTCCACCTGCGGGCGCGAGCCGTGCACCAGCACGATCTGCATGCCCATGGCGTGCAGCAACGCCACGTCGTTGACGAGCGCGTTGAGCGTGCCGGCCTTGACCAGTTCGCCGGCGAAGGCGATGACGAAGGTCTTGCCGCGAAACGCGTGGATATACGGGGCGACCGCGCGCAGCCAGTCGACGAACTGCTGGTGGTCGGGGCCGCTTCGCTCGACCGGCTCGGCGGCCGGGGCGGGCACGTCGAGGGGCGCGACGAGGTGCGCGGCAGGGGCGGGAACGGGCAGGGGCTCGTCTTTTTCGGACGGCGCGGGCGCGTCGGCTGGCGTGTCGGTTCTTGCATTCATGCCGCGGATTATAATCCCGGCCAATGTCAGCACAACGCCCCGCCAAACCTTTGCCGCCGGATCGGAAAACCGATGCCGGCCGGCCCGCGCCCAAGGCCGCCCCATCCCCCGTCCAGACGCCGGCCCCGCCTGCCGCCAAGCAGGGCCGCCAGCCTGGCAATCCGGGTGTCGCTTCCGGCTCCGTTGCGGCCGCCGGCACGCAGAATCGCCCGCCGGCGCGCCGTGACGGGCGCCGGCCACCGCCGGCCGGCAC
>NZ_JBFTND010000413.1:0-2156 GCF_056397305.1 Cupriavidus sp. 05N40 | reverse complement strand
AAACGACCGGTGATCCGACGCATCATCGATTGCGACGATGCCACCAGTATCACCGGCCCAGAATTCACATGCACAACAGTATCGAAGAACTCAATGCAGTTTCACTCGCTGCCAAGACCGGCGTTACCGAACCCGACACCAGCAATCATCCGCATTTGCCTCTTACGCGGACATTCAATGCGGATGAAGTGCCGTCCCACGACGGAGAACGCAAATGGCCCGCTGATCCGTACACCCATCCCGCGAGGCCGACCGGCGCTGACCACTATCCGGCCCGACATCATCAGAGGGCGCAATCGCAACTTCAAGTGTTCTCCGTGGTCCAGAAGACGATTCCCGATTGGCTCTTGAAATTGGCGGGATGGAAACGCCCCAAGAAGGCCCCCAAGATCATCTACCTCGAACCCAATGAATGGGTCGATACCGATACCGGCGAGATTCTGACGAACGCGCAAGCGCGTAAGCAAGGCGCGACGACTGGACCTTCGGTATCATTGCGAACAATCGAGATTCAAGCCTTTATTCGCCAGTGCCCGCCCACCAAACGGGACTTTGTGGTCTACATCCTGAAACTGAGAAACAAGCGTGGCGGGCTGGTTATCGATCTAAAGACCGCCCTCGACCGATGGATCGACCGCAAACATCCGAACATCGATTCGACAGACCGGGCACGCAAACGGGAATCCCTTCAAAAATTCCTGCGTAAGCTCGACATCATGGCGGACAACCAGACACTCTCGAAGGAACTTCAGGTCATGGGATATTCCACCAAGACCGATTATCTTGGCGAAGAATCAGAATTCATCTACGCGTTTCCGATCCGTGCCAAGCCGGGTTGCGGCTTCCAATCAGACCCGGCGACCGAACGCCAGAAGCTGTCTGAATGGTTTGCTCAACGGGGACAGACCGTTGCTTCGGTAACTACCTGACGGTCGGAAGTGGCGGCCATCAAGGTAACCCATCTCACCGTCGGGTCAGCATATCCACTGCAATTTGCCACGGGCGCTGACGTGACTGCAATTGCCAATGCCAGATGTCGTCCCACGCCTGCTCATGTACTGCCAGATGCTGTGATCGAAGTGGGCGCGGTCGATGCCAAGGATGTCCGCCGCAGCGTTGATCACGGCTTGGTCCTCACCATAGCCTCTGGGTGCCAGCCCTGCCAGCCAGAGAAAGTTGCGCAGATGTCGGTCGATAGCACTGGTCGATACCCCGACCAAGATTTTGAAGTAGTCCACGGTCTTGGGACCGATACCCTTGATGGACCGTAGTTTTTGTAGATTGGCGGCATCGGACAGCCAGTCGCGGAGGTCTGCTTCGGTTTCTACGCTTTCAGCGGCGAACAGGTCAAGCACGTGGCAGAAGCGTTCGGCGCGGTCCTCGCCCCGCCAGTGAAGGAACTCCGTGGCACTGCTTGTTCCCAACAGGCGTAGAACTATGCTTGTCGTCCTTGCCTCCGGGTATTCGGCCAAGATGCGGTTCACTCGCGGCTTCACATGGCTTACGTACCGCAGGTTGGCTTGCAGGACGGCATCGGCAACAGTCGCGCCGATGTGCTCATAGTTGCCGTCAATAGTCTCGTAGACGACGAAGTCTGGAAGAGATCGAACGAATTGAGCAAGCCTTTCGGGATCAGACAGTGGCATGGCGTTTTCACACAGAGGTTGACCGCTGCTTTGAAGCTGGCGTCTTCCGGTGTATGCCTTTCACCATCAGTGATCAATCCGCTATTCGGCCATCATCCTGCTTGCGGTCGGTCTCCACGGGGTCCATGTGCAGCCGCAACCGCGCCTCGCATCGATGGCAAGTCAGCACATGTTAGAAACCCGTAGATCATGGGCGCGATCCTCCAAAATATTCTCGGATTTCCGGTACGCCCTACGGATTCACCACCGCCAGAACAGATGCCCGTGAGATGCCATAGGTTCGGGCCAAGGCACTGACCGTCTCGCCAGCCGCGCATCGATTCATTGGTCGTCCCCACCGATGTCTGGTTCAAACCGGCACCAAATGTGTCCATACTACCGCGATAGTCGGGTCGCCCAAGAACCCGGAACATCGAAGGGGTCTACATGCTTGCTACGCTGACGTTGGGCTGCTACGCCTTGTTCTTACTCATTGCACTGGTCGTCGCCATGCGTTGGATATGTCGCAAC
>NZ_JBFTND010000412.1:0-2185 GCF_056397305.1 Cupriavidus sp. 05N40 | reverse complement strand
GCACTTTGGCTGGGGCAAGACGGTCGGACGGCTTCGCCAAACCGTATATCGTGGCCTCGAACGCGTGGACCAACACTTCAAGCTGACGATGATCGCCAGCAATCTGACCCGAATCGCACGAATACTGGGTGCGGTGCCGCGAGGAACAGTGCAATGAGCCGCCAAAGCTGGGCTGCCGCACGGCGCCATGCTGGCGCGCCCCGGAATTGGGGCGCCCAATTGCATGGCAGGGTAGGAATTCAGCGGTCATTTGCATGTCGAGTCGTGTGTAGCTGCGCTACGCCCTTTGTGCCAAAGTGCTTTTCAACAGCCTGCTAGCACCAGGTACGGCGGGCTGGTGACGATGCACTGCAAGCGCACGCTGGCGGCGATCAGGTGCGCATCACGGTGCGGCAGTCGCCTTGGGAGCAGTGGTCAAGCGTCATGCTAGGATCCTTATCAACCTCGGGGAATAGTCATGAAACGCACTACCGAATACCGTGGATTCGACCTTCATGTTTACTTGGTGACCACTTCGGAAGACATGTTCGATGTCTGGTTCCAGATCGAAGGCCCGATAAAGCCTCCAGGCGTTGCCGCAATCGGCAAGCGAATCAAAGTCCACGGCGGTCCGTTCTCGCGCCGCTGGGCACATCTCGTCGCCGAAGTAGCAGGCAGGGCTGCGGTGGACGTTATTCTGGGCGTGTAGGAATAGGCACATACCGCGATCCACGTCCGGTTTTCTACTCACCCGGTCCCCATCATTCGCTAGAATTCTGCGAAACCAACTAGGGAGACGGCCTTGGGAGACCGCGCAGCATGGGTATCCGAGGAGTATCGCGGGATGTACATCCATGTCATGACCTTCTGGATTGTAGGCATCCCAGGCGCCAGGCCGCCGCCTGGTCAGAAATGGGGGTATGCAGTCGAAATCCGATACAAAGCCGACCCCGATGACGACGCCATCTACGGCCCCGCGTCGGACCATTGCGATTACTTCACCGAGGTAGCTGCCGAGCAGGCCGCATTACACTATGGCGAGGGAGCGATCGACGTGCTTCTTGCGCTTGGTTGATCTCACCCCGCTATCCCCATCAGTCTCGCTTTCTTCGCGTGCTACGATCCTTCGGCACGACAGGGGGCAAGCCATGGCGAACTTCGAAACCGATGCCGAAAGACGCGAGTGGATTGCTAAACACAGCGAGGACGAATTCCGGCAGCATGTAGCGCACCACACGTTCGGCGACAGGCGTTTAGAGAACGCTCGCGCCYATCTCGATAGGATCGACAGTCAGCGAGCGGAGATACGCGAGGAACGAGCGCTTCCTGCGACTGAGCAGGCAGCGGGGGCGGCGCAGAACCAAGCCGATACTGCGCGACAAGCGCTTCGCATTTCGAAATGGGCTCTCGGTATAGCTATCGTTTCACCGATAGCGCTCCGGCCATCGACCGCACGCACACCGGAGTGGCCGACTGCATGAACGTCTCGCCGGACTCGGCCAGCAGCAGGGTGGTGCCCATTGCCTCGGCGATCGCGATCAGCTTGTTGTTCACTGCGGGCAGGCGCGGGTCGGCCACAGCATAAGCAGCGCAGGATCTATGCTTGGTGGCTCTGAAGGCCGATCAAGTTTTGGTGCTCGCCGTCGGGCAGCGACGGCCATTGGGCTGGGGCGCAGGCAGTCGCAGCGCTGCTGAGCTGATTGCCCGATGAACAGATCGCCGAACTGCTGGGAGTGAAACGGGCGCGACTGGATGCTCATGTGATGTTGCCGATCGTCGAGCACGGAGAACCAGGCTCGCCGGCCTGCCAGTTGGGGCCTTGCTTGCGGCAACGACGTTGGCATCTACCGTCGTGACCTCAAGCGCCGGATAGGTACCTTCCAAAGCGGTGGTCTGTCGCACGACGCGTTCCTTGCGGTTTTACACCCTGGATCGTGCCTTCGCATCTACGCTGGCCGTGGAAACCTTGGGGTTTCCACGGGGCGGAGCGCATATCGCTCAAACCTTGGTGTGAGTGGCGGCCCACTGCGAAGGATTGACATCGATCGCCAGCCCGAGGCCGGAGCCGATCACGCCGACGTTGTTGAGCGTGTTGACGTTGATGCTCTGCAGCTGGGCGATGTTCTGGTTGACGTTGACATTGACGTTGGCCACCGGGCCCAGTCCCTGCATCCAGGTGTTGGCGGGCGCCGCCGCGCACCGCGGC
>NZ_JBFTND010000411.1:0-2209 GCF_056397305.1 Cupriavidus sp. 05N40 | reverse complement strand
CTGCGGCCGTTCGGGAGATCGGCATACGCGAAAAGTAGTCGATACCGTCAACCAGGTACCGGTGCACAAATTTCCGCACCTGCACCTCATCGAAATCTCTGTAATAGCTTCGACCAAGACATATTACGGACTTTCCGTACAGATGTGCCTCGAGGCCAATTGTCGAGTTAATCGTCATAACGCAACGCGCGTACTTAATCAAAATCGTCGTGTTGCCCCCAACAATACGAAATCCAAGTTGGTGAGCCATCACCTTAATAGTCTCTATTTCGTTTAAATTGAATTCGGCCGGGTGCGGCTTGACAAGCAGGATGCACCCCAACTCCCGTGCTTTCTCGACAGCAATCCGTATCGCTTCCACATTACCCACTTCGGAATGGAGCTTTAGCTGAGTATCCCCACTCACTTGCAACGGAAGAAAAATGTACTCCGTTTCTTTTAACCTTTCCACATCCATATTCTCGTTGGCTGCCGTGACGGATGCGGCGCTACGAAGCCTTAACCCTTTTACCTTCCTTTGAAGAACGCCATTTGTCCCCAATTTAGCCAGATAATTCAAGCCAGAAGCTATTTTTGCCGCGACCCTCACATTAGATTGAGGTGGGGGGAGGCGCTTATATTCCTCGTATTTTTTGAACCATCGACGATGATCCTCAAGGTCAGCATCGGGCAAAACGTCGAGTAGTGACGGGTCTCGGCTGATGCTTGAAAGCGCATTTACACCCTCTGAGTCTGAAAACAGCTTGTCTGGTAGATTTGATATCTCCAGAAATACTGTATCGATATCCATCTCCTGACAGACCCGCGTCGCCGCTCTGCCAAGCATCTGCTGCCCATTCCACATCGCACACTTCACCACACCGAGTTTCTCGAATAGCTCTCGCGTCTTGCCGTATATGATGCTGTAGTCCTGCATCAGTTGCTGGAACGGCAAATCATCGTTTAAATGCTCGATCGACGTCAGTACGTCGTCCTCCCGCAGGTAGCGAGCCTCGCCACAACTTCTGCGAAAGTAGAATGACCTCTGCTTCGCGGCACGGATCCGAAGATGAGCGATTGGCTCAGAAGTCAGAAAAATGAAGCCGTACCGGTCCGACAGAGGGAGAACCAATCTCTTGAAGAATTGGACGCGCTCCAGAGAGTCAACGATAATTGCGATCATGGCATCGTTCCAGTTGCAACTTCACCGCTCAATATATGTCAAGGCTCGAAAATTCGAGCCGGAGCGAATCGTTGAAATAATATTCCTTCGCTGCCTAGTCACTGTAACTTCCGCATCGCGCGGCGCAGGGTTACTGTGAATCCTCTCGGCGTGCAGAAAAGCAAAATTGACCTAATCAGGCCATAAAATGCGTACGGATTAACTTCGAAATTTTCCAATATAATTTTTATTCTGCTCTTGATCTGAATTCTCCGCCGCATATTGGATATCCCCGCCGGACTAATTAGGCAGTCTACCAAGCTTTCGTTCAGATTTGACGCTTTATGGTTTTGGATAATCTTGAAGAAAAATGCGTAATCTTCCGCTGCTGGCTTATCAACCGGATACAAGCCAGACGTGGCAAGTAAAGAACTCCTAAACATTACTGCCGGATGCGTAAAGGTCGGATTTAGAAACATCATCTTTTTGATCGACGCAAAATCCGATGGGTGCTTGAGGGTGTATAACAGTTTCCCTTCCAAATCGACGAAATCAACCCAACTTCCGACAAGATGGTAATCCATATGTGAGTCCAAGAACTCAACTTGCTTTCTGAGTCGATCGTTCTTGCAACGGTCACCACAGTCCAGCCTGGCAACATACTTGTAAGATGTACCGAGATCAATGAGACCGCGATTCAAGGCATGTTCGATCCCCTGATTCTCATCCAACTCAATCAATCTTATTTTCAGCGCGCCTGAATATTTCTCCAAGATATTGACCGCTTTCCGTTCGACTCTACTGCCGTCATCCACGACGATGACGTCCGGCGCCAGCGAACCGGCCTCGACAGAGTGGATGGTCTCCAACAACGAATCGCCCGCGTTATAGTAAGGTATTAGGACGCAGCACTTACCGGCATTCCCCATCATAACCACCCTCAGGTCACCATTTATTAAGCTAATTACTCGCCTAGATCAGAACTGGATCTGATCACGAACTACACGTGTTCATTTGCCAACCTACGGATTGCAACGCGCTCGCAAGCAAGTTTCTATTTCTTATGCC
>NZ_JBFTND010000410.1:0-2291 GCF_056397305.1 Cupriavidus sp. 05N40 | reverse complement strand
CAATGTGCACACGTGCGAAGGCGCCGATGTGTCACCGCCCCTGGCGTGGTCAGGGTTGCCGCCCTCCACTGCCAGCCTGGCCTTGATTGTCGATGATCCGGATGCGCCAGACCCGGCGTCACCGCAAATGACATGGGTCCATTGGCTCGTGTACAACCTACCTCCGCGGCCCGGCTCGCTTGCACAAGGTATGAGCCGGCATAGCTTGCCGCCCGGCGCTCGCGAAGGTGTCAACGACTGGCACCGTGCCGATTACGGCGGGCCGTGTCCTCCAACTGGCCGGCACCGGTATTTCCACAAGCTATACGCCCTGGACGTCGTGCTGCCAGATCTCGGCAAGCCGGACAAGGCGGCGCTGGAACAGGCGATGCGGGGGCACATACTGGCCCATGCCGAACTCATCGGGACCTACCAGAAGCATGCGCGCTGACGTAGTCGTGCACTCGGTTCGAGCAGCACAGGCAGCGCGAAGCCATCGGTCTACGTCGGTTCATGCCACCGCATGACGACGGGGCATTTCGCCTCTCTTCGGACATCGCACGCTGTGCGAAGACGTCTAGAATTCGAGCGATCCTTGGAAGCGGTCCGGGCTGCACCCATCAAAGATCGACTCTGTCGGCACGAAGATAACGCGGACCGCAACCAAAGCGAAGTAGCAATCCGAACGACATTGATTGCGGAAATCGATTGTTCAGTCGGCCTTGATGTTCGCCTCCTTGATAACCTTGGACCATCGCGCTACTTCYGCGGTGATCTGCGAGCGGGCTTCATCCGGAGTGGTGTAGACGGGAATGACTCCCTGCTCGGTGAGCGCGTTCTTCACCTCTGCCTGCGCCAGGATGTCCTTTAGCGCCGCGCTCAGTTTGTTGGCAATCGGGGCAGGCAGGCCTGCTGGCGCCAGCAGGCCAAACATGGAGCTGACTTCAAACCCTGACAGGCCAGCTTCACTTGCCGTGGGCACGTCCGGCAAGACCCGTTGAGGCGTAGCCGAAGCCAAGGCACGCAGACGGCCGCCCTTGATAAACGACTGGGTGGCGGGCAATGTGTCGAAGACGACGTCCACCTGGCCGCCCATCAAATCGTTCAGTGCCGGGCTGCTTCCCTTGTACGGAACATGAGTGAGATCGACACCAGCCTGGCGCTTGAATAGCTCGGCTGCAAGATGCTGCGGCGACCCGTTACCCGAAGATCCATAGTTCATGCCGCCAGGCTTGGCTTTCGCCGCGGCGATGAACTCGGCAAGAGTCTTCCCCTTGAATGCCGGCCCCACAGTGACCACGAGTGGCACGCGTCCAAGCACTGCGATAGGCGCAAAGCTCTTATCCATCGTGAACCCTGCTGTAGATGGCAGCAAGACGCTGTTGATGGAGTGACTCGTCAGGGCGCCGAGCAGCAGCGTGTAGCCGTCCGGCCTTTCCTTGGCGACGTAAGCCGCACCAAGGTTGCCCGCCGCGCCAACCCGATTTTCGACGACGACTGGCCGGCCTAAGGACATCGAGAGCTTTTGACCTATGACCCGCGCAATCACGTCGGTCGCGCCGCCAGGCGTGTACGGCACGACGAGCTTGATAGGCTTGTCCGGGTAATCCGCTCTTGCAAGAGCAGGAAACAGCATATTTCCACCAATGACAACGGCTGCTATGAGTAGGCGTCGGCGCCGCGCGCCAAGGTAACCGAATGACAGATTCACGGAGTGTCTCCTTCCATGTGGGTCGTGTGATTAGTTGTGCCTGGCCGCCCGCCAGGAACTAGGTCCGAACTCTAGACAATCAGATTATTAATAATATAGGTGATATCACTAGCAACAATTTTCGAGGGGCTGGGCTATCCTTACGACCTACGTAGCAGCAAGGTGCGACGTTTCTGTCCCAGTACTCAGCAGGAAACTCATGTCCAACGAAGACCAAACCCCCAAAGGCGCTACTCCGCGCCATGACATCGCACCCGAAGCCGCGGCCACGGGCATCTCAAAGGGCCTTACCAACTACGGGGACCGCGGGTTTTCGCTGTTCCTGCGCAAGGCGTTTATCAAGGGGGCGGGTTACACGGATTCGGCGCTGGATCGCCCGGTCATTGGCATCGTCAACACCGGGAGCGCTTACAACCCGTGCCACGGCAATGCACCCCAGCTCATCGAGGCCGTGAAGCGCGGCATCATGCTGGCGGGCGGTCTGCCCATGGATTTCCCGACGATCTCGATCCACGAGAGCTTTTCGGCGCCGACAAGCATGTATCTGCGCAACCTCATGTCGATGGACACTGAGGAGATGATTCGCGCGCAGCCGATGGAC
>NZ_JBFTND010000409.1:0-2353 GCF_056397305.1 Cupriavidus sp. 05N40 | reverse complement strand
GGTCTTTACCTTGGCATCGACACCGATTCACAAAATCCACGCGTACACTTCACTTCTATAACTTTTCCTACGCGAGTGCAAAAAGTCATGGCTGTTGGCTACGAATTCCCGTTTCCGTAGCCATGAAGCGGCACGAGGCCGAGTACCTGGCCGCCTTGCAGTCCTATTCCCGTCCGGCGCGGGATCTCGTTGGCGTGCAGTGGATTGGCGAAGGAGACTACCGCTTCTCTTTCAAAAGCGACGACGCGATGTTTCGGTACTGGGATGCCACGCCGTGCGTCGCTTTTGGCTTCAAGATGGCGGAACTGGCGCTGGAGGTAGAACTGCGGCACGAAACCGAGTTCATCGCTCGCTACGACCAGATTGCGTAGCGTGAACGAACAGGTGGACTTGATGGGCAACGACCTGACCACGCTGATCATCATCTGCATGGACGCCGGCGGCACGATCGCGAACAAAAAGCGCAAGCGATATGCGACACGCGTACCGGAGCGCTACTTCGATGTCATCGAAAATGCCGTGCGCGAGGTGCTTGACGACGTTGATGCCGACGGCTCGTCCTTCTGAGTCCCAACATTAGGTGACTGCGTCAGACGGATCTATCAGGCCGCTGAAACTCGATCCATCCCCTCTGAGAGCAGCCGTCCCGGGCCACGGCCAGAGACGGCATCGCCCGTTTTACGGCGTGTACCGCGGCGCGTAGCTGGCCGCGCGTGCCGCCACCGTGAGCCTGAGCCGGCCCATCATCTGCCGCGTGGCGTCACCAATGACTGGTAACGGCGAGACTGAAGGCCATTGCCTGTTGCGCCGCACAACGAGGTCCAGTATCATTCATGGTCCCCCATTTTGCGCACACCGGATTCCTGCGGGAGGCATTCCGGCCTCGACAGTCCGTGCGTCATTCCACGATTTCGTTCGCACCCCGCAGGCGTGACCCAGCCGTCATGTCCGCGACGATCGTCGGCCTACCCGGCCAGGAGAATAGATTGGCAAATCCGGTTCGCGCCGACTCAGCATCCCGCTTGATCGAGATCACCTCCAAGACCAGCCGCCGCAGGTCGGCAGGAAAGACCCAGGCCGTCGCAATACCGCTGGACATCGTGTCTACGCACCGGGATGAGGAGCGTCAACGCCAGATGCGAGCGCTGATCGCGCTTGGCCGTGAGCGCGGTTATCTCACCCACGCGGACATCAACGATCACCTGCCTGACAACTTTACGCAAACCGCTGCGATGGAGACGATCGTCAGCACGTTCAGCGACATGGGGGTGGCCGTGTATGAGCAGGCGCCGGACGCGGAGACGCTCCTGTTAAGCGACGCCGCGCCTGGCGCGGCAGCATCCGACGATCAGGCGGCTGAGGAAGCGGAAGCGGCGCTGTCGACTGTCGATTCCGAATTCGGCCGCACGACTGATCCGGTCCGGCTCTACATGCGCGAAATGGGCGCAAATCAATTGCTGACCCGCGCCGGCGAAATCGAGATCGCAAAACGCATCGAAGGCGGCCTGCAGGACATGATTCAGGCGATCGCCGCGTGCCCGTCGATCGTGTCAATGATTCTTGCCGATGTGGACCGCATCGTCGCTGGCGAACTGCGTATCGACGAACTGGTCGACGGCATCAGCGACCACGCGGACGAAGGCGAAATGACGCCAGAATCCGATGACGGTCCAGTGGAGGCGGACACCTCCGACAACGACCCGGACGATGAAGACGTTGAAACGGATGCCGGGGATCCGGACAAAGCGAACGCAGTCCGTCTTGAACAACTGACGATCGACAGTCTTGCGATATTCGCGCGCGTGCGTGCCCTGTTCGAGCAGATGCCGGAAACACCCGTTACTGGAAAAGCCCGTTCCGCAGCCGTGGCGCAAGTACGTTCGGAGATCCAGCGCGAACTGGCGCCGATCCGCTTTACGGCCAAAACGATCGACCGCCTGTGTGCCAGTGTGCATGAACAGGTTACCGAGGTTCGTGCGGTCGAGCGCAGCATCCTGGAGATCGCCGTCGAACGTTGCGGCATGCCACGCGAGGCGTTTGTCGATTCGTTCCCGGGCCACGAGACAGACCTTGAATGGACCAGCCACGTGGCTGCGACTTCGCAGCGGTTTGGCGCGGCGCTCGAGCGACATCTGCCGGCCATTCAGGCCTGCCAACAGAAGCTCATCGACATCGAGGCCAGGGTCTTGCTGCCGCTCCAGCAGCTCAAGCAGATCAACCGCCAGATGAGTTCTGCCGAGTTGAAAATGCGGCAGGCCAAGCGAGAGATGATCGAAGCGAATCTCCGTCTCGTCATTTCAATTGCCAAGAAATACATGAACCGCGGCATGCAGTTTCTGGATCTGATCCAGGA
>NZ_JBFTND010000408.1:0-2365 GCF_056397305.1 Cupriavidus sp. 05N40 | reverse complement strand
ACCATCGACCGCGCGGTGACGCTGGTCTGGCTCAACAAGGCGCTTGGCGGCGGGCTCGGCCGCGGCCTGCCCGGGGAGGCCGATGCGGGGCAACGCACGCCGCAGGGCAGCTGGAAGGCGGCGCGCGGCCAGCTCGGCCTGCCGGAATGGCGCTGGACCGGCGCCCAGTTGCCGGAATCGCTGACCTTTAGCGCGCCGCCGAACATGGAGGCCGCGGCGCAGTCCTACAACACCAATGCCGTGGTGTCGTACCGCAGCCGCGCGCAGGAAGCGGCGCGCCTGCCGATTGGCATCGAGCGCAAGCTCTATCGCCTGGTCCCCACCAGCGACTCCGCCGCCAAGGCCGACAAGGCGCCCGATCCGGCCGCCGCCGGCACGGCGGGCCTGACCTTCACGGCCAGGGCGGTCAAGCCGGGGGACAAGCTTGACAGCAATACGCTCTATGTCGACGAGATCGTGCTGAGCCCACGCCAGGGCGTCTACCGCTACGGCCTGGTCGAGGCGCCGCTGCCGCCTGGCGGCGAAGTCGAGGGCACCACCTGGGGGCTGCGTATCGAGGGCCTGCCGGACCCGGACAACAAGACCACCGGCCTGCAGCCGTTCCAGCGTGCCGTCACCTACGAAACGGGCATGCTGTCTTACCACCAGCCGGTGGTTGCGCTGGAGCGTCCCGTGGTGCTGCGCCAGCTGGTGCGCTTCTCGCTGCCCGGCAGGTTCAGCCTGCCACCGGTGCGCTACTTCCGCATGTACCAGCCGGATGCCAAGGCCCTGCAGGGCGACGGCAAGAGCGCGGCCTTCCCCTTGACGGTGGAGTGAGGCGGGCATGCGCACCGGCCTGACTCCGGGCATGGCAGCGCGCTGCCTGGGGCGTTGCGCAACCGTGCTCGCCGCCCTGTGCTGGGCGGCGTCCGCGCTGGCGCTTGCGGCGGCGGACGGTGCGCAGCCGCTGCATTTCGCGCGGCTTGCCGGCACCGAGGCCCAGCTGTACCGGCTCGGCGGCGCCACATCGGGTGCCATGCCGGCGCCACTGCCCCCCGGCCTGCAGACGCCGCTGGGCAGCGTGTGGAAGCTCTTCGTCTACAGCTACCTGGTCGGCCGCGACAAGGCGGGCGACGACTACACCTGCCGCGGCGGCGACCCGGAAGAAGTCTATTGCTGCACGGCAGGCCAGAGCATCGACCGCGAGCATGCGCTGGTGCAGTCGTGCGGGCGCTATTTCGAGCCGCTGCGCCTGGGTTTGTCGGGTGCCGACTGGCGCCGCTTCTGGAAGGATGCCGGCGCGCCGGCCTGGCTGCAGGACATGCGGGCGATGCAGCCTGGGCGCGTGGTGCCGGTGGCCGAGCTGCTGGCTGCGCTGCACGCGGTGCCGCCCGCCGCGCGGCAGGCCGCTTCGGCCACGCTCGTCTCCGTGCTGACGGTGGGGCGCGGCGAGGGCACGCTGGCCAGCTACGGCAGCCTGCTGCGCGCCAAGACCTGGACCATGCCGGACCCGGTGCGGCCCGGCGCCTCCATTGGCGGTGCCGCGGGCTGGCTGGCCGACGGCAGCCCGGCGTGGCTCGGCGGGCAGGGTGCCAGCGCCAATGTGCTGCGGCGTGCCGCGCCGCTGTTGCAGCCGCTGCTGGCCACCGTGCCGGTGCCGGACGACGGCGCCTGCGTGCTGGTCGACATGTTCGAGCGCCATGCGCTGCGCGAGCTGCTCGGCGCGGGGCCGGAACGCAAGGCTGTGCCCGATGGCCCGCTCAATGGCACCTTCCGCGCCGAGTTCGCCAACGGCAACAGCCTGCGCGTGGACAGCCGCGGCGAGCTCAGCCTGGTGCGCGCCGCGGGTGCAGCGCCCCGCGTGGTCGGGCGCTTTGGACTCAATGACTACGTGGCGCGCGTGGTGGAGCGCGAGGGCGATACGGCCGAGCCGGAGGCCGCCCGCGCGCTGGCCGTGGCCGTGCGCAGCTACCTGGTTCAGCAGGCCGCGCGCGAGCAAGGCTGCTTCCGTATCGCCGACAGCAGCCGCACGCAGCGCGTGCTGCCGCGCACACCCACCGCCGCGGCGCGGCGCGCGGCCGACCAGACCGACGGGCTGGTGCTGTCCGGCGTGGCCGTACGCTATCACCACGATGCCGGCGGCCCGGGCCGCATGGCGTGGACCGAGGCCAGGCGCGCGGCGGGCCAGGGCCAAGCCTTCGATACCATTCTGGCGCGCTGGTGGCCGCAGGCCACGCTGACCTCGTTCCAGAGCCCGGTCGCCGGCGATTGCCTGGCGATCGCCAATGCGCGGCAATGGCTGGCCCAGCGCGCGCCGCAATGGCAGCGCCGGCTGGGTGCCGAGCCGGGCTATGAAGCGCCGCCGCTGCCGGCGGTCTGCGAGGTC
>NZ_JBFTND010000407.1:0-2482 GCF_056397305.1 Cupriavidus sp. 05N40 | reverse complement strand
CGCCCAAGGCTGGCCAGACCGTGGCGGTCAGCGCCGCGTCCGGCGCGGTCGGCAGCGTGGTGGGCCAGCTCGCCAAGCTCAAGGGCTGCCGCGTGGTGGGCTTCGCCGGCGGCAAGGACAAGTGCGACTACGTGGTGAATGAACTGGGCTTCGATGCCTGCATCGACTACAAAGCCGCCAAGGACAGCAAGGAGCTGTACACCATGTTCAAGGAAGCCACGCCGGATGGCGTGGACGGCTACTTCGAGAACGTGGGCGGCGAGATCCTCGACACCGTGCTGGCCCGCATGAACGCCTTCGGCCGCATCGCGGTCTGCGGCATGATCGCCGGCTACGACGGCCAGCCGATGCCGCTGAAGAACCCGCAGCTGATCCTGGTATCGCGCCTGACCGTGGAAGGCTTTATCGTGTCCGAGCACATGGACGTGTGGCCGCAGGCATTGCAGGAACTGGGCGCCGCCGTGGCGCAGGGCAAGCTCAAGTTCCGTGAAAGCGTGGCGCAGGGGCTGGCCAGCGCGCCCGAGGCCTTCATGGGCCTGCTCAAGGGCAAGAATTTCGGCAAGCAGCTGGTCAAGCTGGTGTAAGCCGGCAAGGTGCCTTCGGCCGTCCCGGGCATGGCCCGGTCCGGCCGCCAAACAAAAAAAGGAGACTCCCCAGCAATGCCCCGGCAGAAAACACCATGCCGCAAGACAACCCGGACGACATGGCCGCCGGCCTGTCCGAAGAGGTCAAGGCCAAGTACCGTGTGCTCCCGCGCCCGCCGAAGTTCGACACCCCGGCCGAGGAACGCCTGCACCGCAAGCAGCGGCTGGCGGCGGCATTCCGCCTGTTCTCGAAGTTCGGCTTCGACGAAGGCGTCGCGGGCCATATCACCGCGCGCGACCCCGAGTTCACCGACACCTTCTGGGTCAATCCCTTCGGCGTGCATTTCAGCCAGGTCAAGGTGTCCAACCTGATCCGCTGCGATCACCACGGCAATGTGGTGGAGGGCGACTACCCGGTCAATGCCGCGGCCTTCGCCATCCATTCGCGCGTGCACCAGACCCGCGAGGACGCCGTGGCCGCCGCGCATTCGCACAGCACGCACGGCCGCGCCTGGTCCACGCTGGGGCGCCCGCTCGATCCGCTGACCCAGGACGTGTGCGCCTTCTATGGCGACCACGCGGTCTACGACGAATTCGGCGGCGTGGTGGTGGAGCTGGACGAAGGCCAGCGCATCGCCAATGCGCTCGGCGCCAACAAGGCGGCCATCCTGCAGAACCACGGCCTGCTGACCGTGGGCAAGACGGTGGACGAGGCCGCGTGGTGGTTCATCACCATGGAACGCTCGTGCCAGGTGCAGTTGCTGGCCGAAGCCGCCGCCGCGCGCACCAATGCGCCGCTGAAGATGATCTCGGACGCCGCGGCGCGCCAGGCGTATTCGATCGTCGGCACGGCGCAGGCTGGCTGGTTCCAGTTCCAGCCGCTGTACGCCCGCATCGTGAAGGAACAGCCCGACCTGCTGGACTGAGACCATGGCCGCCCTCGCATCCTTCACGGGAAAGGTGGTGCTGATTACCGGCGCCTCGGACGGCATCGGCGCGGAGCTGGCCATGCTGCTGGCGCGGCAGGGCGCGCGGCTGGCCCTGGCGGCACGCCGCGTGGACATGCTCGACGCCCTGGCCGAGCGCATCCGCCGCCAGTGCCCGGCCGCCGAGGCGGCGGTCTGGCGCGTCGATGTGTCGGACGAAGCGGCCGCCGGCACCTGGTGGCCGACGTGGTCGGGCATTTCGGCGGGCTGGACGTGCTGGTCAACAATGCCGGCGTGTCCGCCCATGGGTATTTCGAGCAGGTGTCGGATTTCGGGTACTACGAGCAGGTCATGCGCGTGAACTACTTCGGTGCCATGTGGTGCACGCGCGAGGCGCTGCCGCACCTGCGCGCGCGCGGTGGCTTGATGGTGGCGGTGTCCAGTCTCGCCGGCAAGATCGGCGTGCCGGGCCGCACCGCGTATTCGGCCAGCAAGTTCGCGCTGGCCGGCTTCTGCGAGGCGCTGCGCGCGGAACTGCGCGGCACCGGCGTGGACGTATGCGTGGTCTTCCCCGGCGTGGTGGCGACCGACACGCGCATCAACGGCTTCGGCCCCGATGGGCGCGCGCTCGGCGAAAGCCGCCTGCGCGAGGACGGCGCCATGAGCGCGCAGGAGTGCGCGCACCAGATGCTGCGCGCCATGGCCGCGCGCAAGCGCGAACTGGTGATGACCGCCAAGGGCCGCTTCGGCCTCTGGCTGCGCCTGCTCGCGCCGGCGCTGGTGGAAAACATGGCGCTCAAGGCGCTGAAGCAGGCAGGGCGCTGACGGGCAACCGCCGGCGCCCTTGCGCGCAGGCAATCACAGGCAACCACGGCAAGACAAACACGGGGCGATCACCGACAACATGGCAGACTTCATCCTCCACCAGTACGCAACCTCGCCGTTCTCCGAAAAAGTACGCCTGCTGATGGG
>NZ_JBFTND010000406.1:0-2512 GCF_056397305.1 Cupriavidus sp. 05N40 | reverse complement strand
GGGATGTAGTGCTGCGTCGGCAGCGGCAGGTCAAAGCCGCGGTGGAACGCAGGCAGGGCGGTGAGGCCGGCGCCCGTCGACGAGGAGCCGTGGTAGCCGCGCTCCAGCGAGATGAAGTGCTTCTTCGACGGGCGCCCGGTGGCGTTGAAGTACTGCGTGATGAAACGCACGGCCGTATCGACCGCCTCGGAGCCGCCCAGAGTGAGATATACGTGGTTCAGCGAGCGGGGCGTGATCTGCACCAGCTTGTCGGCGAGGCGGATCGCCGGCTCACTGCTGAAATGGAAGTAGCCGGTAGCGTAGGGCAGGCGGCGCATTTGCTCGGCGGCGGCCTGCACCACGCTTTCCTGGCCGTAGCCCACGTTGACGCACCACAGCCCTGCGAAGGCGTCGAGCACTTCGTGGCCGTTGGCGTCGGTCAGCCACGCGCCGCGGCCCGAAGACAGCACCGTGGGGCCGCGCTGCTCGTGCACGCGCCAGGGCGACACAGGGTGGATAAGGTGCGCGCGATCGGCGGCTTCAAGYGCGGCGAGCTGGGGCAGGTCAGTGAGTTGGGTCATGGCAGGGTCCGTTCGCGTCAATTCGTGTGCGCAGCACAACAGGCTGGCCTTTGCCTCAAGGTTACGGCAGGCGGCACATGGCGTGATGCTGCATTGAGGGGGCTGAACGAAGCAGGCTGCTGTTATGCGGGCCGTGGCAGCAGATTGTTTGGTAGTGCGCTTCCAGCAACCTGGCGGGTCTTTAGCCCATGGCCTGGGTCACGAGTGCGAACGGCGCCGGCGCCCCTGGAGGCGTGGCGATTGGTGCGCCGCGCACCATGGTCGTGGGCGCGTCCACGCGCGGCAGGCCAATGCTGTCCAGCCATTCACCCAGCCCGCTGGCGCAGTCGATGTCGATACGCGTGAAGTTGCCCGCATTCAGGCCGGTCAGGTATGCGACCAGCGCCTTGGCGCCATTGGCGCCGGGCGCTACTACCGGGCCGATGGCATGGCCGCGCCCGAAGCGGCGCAGCATGGCGAAGCCGCGCGCTTCGCCTTCTAAGTCCAGCACCACGCAGGCCTCGGCGCTGGCCAGCAGGTCGTTGACCAATGCCTTGCGGGGCATGCCGCGCGCCTGCGCGTCGAGCCGGTGCAGCGCACCGGCCTCGTTGTGGCCCGCGGGGCGCAGGCGCCAGCCGTCGGGCAGGGCGATCAACGGGGCAGGCTGGGCCGTGCCCTGGTGCTGGCAAACCTCGCCGGTGCGCGCGAAGCCCAGGCGCTCGTACAGGCCGCGGCCATCGGCCGTGGCGTGCAGCAGCACGGTGCATTCGTCCAGGCCTTCGAGCAGCGCGCGCATCAGCCGGTAGCCGATGCGCCGGCCCTGGCACGCCGGCGTGACGATCACCATGCCGATGGTGGCGTGGTGCTTGCCCCAGCGCCAGCGCAGGGCAGTGGCGACGAACTGGCCATCGAGTTCGGCTACGATGCCCTCGGCGTGCGCGAACATCTGCTCCCAGTCGGTCAGGCGATGGGGCCAGCGCTGTTCCTGCGACAGGGCGTGGGCGCGCGTCAGGTCGTCGGCAGTCATCGGGCGCAGCACCACGCCGTCGTCAGCAATGGTGTCCTGGGCATGTGGAAGCGGGGCAAACATGGGCGTTGTCCTCGGGAAGAAAGGTTGGCACCGGCATTTATCTTGAACGACATCGTTCGGTCGAGCCAGAACGAGTTGGGGTTTATCCGTAACTTGCAAGATTCGTCTGCCGGAGGTGCCGGATTTGCAATTCAATGCGGTAGCGCAGGCTGTAACAGGGACAAATGCTGAGCCTTCTTGACTAGCATGAATGACCTGCAGTCATTCGCGGTGCGTCGTGACAAGTCCGCACCCGCCGGCCTTTCCAGACCAACCAGGAGCACTACGATGAGCGAAAGCCGTAAAGAGTTCGAGAACCTTGTCGGCCCCGGCGAAAGCCTTCGTGTGATGGATTTGCTCAAGCGCGGGGCGACGCGGCGTGACGTCCTGGCGATGCTGCTGGCGGGCGGCATGCAGGCCACGCTGGCTGGCAGCCTGGCCGGCGTGGCGGTCAAGGCCCATGCACAGACGCCCAAGCGGGGTGGCCGCATCCGCGTGGCAGCCGCCACGGCGGCCGCGTCCGATACGCTGGATCCGTCCAAACAGTCGAACCAGAACGACTACGTGCGCTGCAACATGGTCTACAACGGCCTGACCTCGCTCGATGGCAGCCTGACGCCGCGGCCGGCGCTGGCCGAGTCGTTCAACACGACCGATGCCAAGACCTGGGTCTTCACGCTGCGCAAGGGCGTGGCCTTCCACGACGGCAAGGCGTTGTCCCCGGCCGACGTGGTGTATTCGATCATGCGCCACAGGGACCCCGCCACCGCTTCCAAGGCCAAGGTGCTGGCCGAGCAGATCGAGAGCGTGAAAGCCACCGGCCCGAACGAGGTCACGGTGGTGCTCACCAGCCCCAATGCCGACCTGCCGGTGATCCTGGGCACCTTCCACTTCCTCATCGTCA
>NZ_JBFTND010000405.1:0-2528 GCF_056397305.1 Cupriavidus sp. 05N40 | reverse complement strand
GAGTTAACAGCCCATGGCAGGCTGAGGGTGGCACAGAGTCAGGCCTGCCCGGCATCTCCGGCAGGAGCTAGCGGCAGCAGGTCGTGTAGATGCGAGATGGCTGTTTCTGCACATGCATTCAGATGCAGCCAATCGAGTGGCACTTCAAGCCAGGGCGCGCGCGCGTTGGCCGGAATTGACTAAAATAAAGTATCCGGTCATCTACGTCTGTTGTTGCCATGAAAATCGCTGTACTTGCTTTCCCGAGCGTCCAGATGCTCGACTTGGTGGGGCCTATCGATGTCTTCAATGAGGCTGCGCGTCAGGCAGGAAATCCAGGTGCGTACCAGTTCGAGATTGTGTCGCCAACACCCGGCATTCTGACTGCCTCGAACGGAATGACGATTACCCCGGATGCTACGCTTGATACCAGCAGCCCCGATATAGACACGCTTCTGATCGCGGGTAGTCCTTTGGTGAATCTTGTTGAGAAAGACACCGCGATACGAGATTGGATTAATYGCTACGCCAAGACGGTTCGTCGGATTGGCTCGGTCTGTTCGGGAGCGCTTCTCCTGGCGCACACAGGGTTGCTGGATGGAAGACGTGCTACAACGCATTGGAACTCAACCGCCAGGCTGGGCCGAATGTTCCCCAAGGTAAAGGTGGAGCCGGACCAGATCTATGTGAAGGATGGAAATATCTACACATCCGCCGGCGTCACGGCAGGGTTGGACCTCGCGCTTGCCATGGTAGAGGAGGACTTTGGGCGGGCGATTGCCCTGAAAGTTGCCCGTGAGTTTGTGATGTTCCTCAAGYGGCCTGGCGGGCAATCCCAGTTTAGTGCGCATCTGGCTGCGCAGACTGCAGAAAAGAGCGCGATTCGGGATGTTCAGAATTGGGCGGTGGAGAATCTGAACAAGCAACTCTCGGTGGATAATCTGGCCGCCCATGCGGGGATGAGCACACGAAACTTTGCCCGCATCTTCAAGCAGGAGTGCAACGTGACGCCTGCGGACTTCGTTGAGGGAGCGCGACTGGATGCCGCACGCAGGATGCTCGAAGAGACTAGGAATCCGCTAAAACGTGTGGCTGCCCTTACGGGCTTCGGTGACCCGAATGGCCTCAGACGAGCCTTCCTCAGGCGACTTGGCGTCTCGCCGGCCGAATACAGGCGCCGCTTCCGCATTGCGGCGTGATTGCCAGCGCCGCGGCATTGGGTGCTGGCATCGCCCGATGCCAAAGCAATTGCCTTCATCCAGCTCGCCCTCACATAGCTACTTTCGTAGCGCCTGAAGCGCAGTGAAGGAATCAACGCGTCATCGCGCGGGGCAGCGCATTACGTCATGGACAGCGCGTGGGTGATGGCCCTGAATCTGCCGACCCAAAGCGGGCCGCACCTGGCCTCCGACGCTACGGTTGTGGGGCTGGCTGGAAGCGTCACTGAATTGGCAGGAACAGCGCCCTCGTCAAGGTTTTCACTAGGGGTATGGACACCGATAATCCAGTAGCCAAACGACCCGCACCCGCTGGTACTGCAGTGAGCGCGGCGCAACTGAAGAACTCGGAGAATGCCATGAACCGCGAAGCTATTCTTTATCACGATGGCTGCAAGATTTGTCTTTCCGTTGTGGAAACGATGACAGGCCTCTTTGACAACGACCGACATTCCCTGACTGTTGTCAATCTCGAGGAACACGGAGAGCTAACCGCCTCCGCGGAGGCAGCGGGGGTGAAACGACTCCCGAGCCTGGTGATTGATGGGAAGGTCCTGGAGATTCAGCCACACGCCCCGATTGCGGAGTTCCGCCGGCAGTTGGTGTCCTGAGTCGCTCCGGACGGGGGCGCAGTCGGAGCGCTGCGCCCCGCTGGCGCGCTCAAGCCTCGCGTCCAAGCTGGTGGGAAGACTTCCGGTTCCCCGTTGGCGCATGAAGGCACAGGATGTGCGCTCCCTCGGCTTGAACTGATGGTATAGCGCCACGCGTTGGCTTTTCCACGAAGTCAAACTAGTTCACGTGGGGCGCCTGCGCAAGCGCGCGGCCCAAATCGTGGCATCAGCTCTGCTCTTCGAAAGTGCCCGTCAGGAAGGAGAGGCAAGCCTTCCCGGCGTCCGCCGAGCGTTCCTTCGGTGCCCAATCAGACCTCGCGGGAACCCGCCTACATCGACCTTGCCGGCGCGACTATCTCGTCAACAGTGTTTGGCCAATCAGTTCCTCGGTGCTTGCCGAACGGCGGAATTGTCCCCGTTCGCTTCCCTGGGGCTCGCAGTTCATCGCCGATGCGCTTGTATCGGCTGTCCTCTTCAAGAATAGCGTCATCATGAAATCAAACAGGTTGCCCCTATACATATTTGTGGCGATGGTACTCGGCGTGCTCGTCGGCACGGCCGTTCACTTCTTGGCCGGCGCGGAAGCGGCCAAGTCGATTAGTGGATATCTCTCCATCCTCAGCGACGTCTTTCTCCGTCTGATCAAGATGATCATTGCACCGCTGGTGTTTGCGACGCTTGTAGGCGGTATCGCGGGCATGGGCGACGGGAAGGCGGTGGG
>NZ_JBFTND010000404.1:0-2586 GCF_056397305.1 Cupriavidus sp. 05N40 | reverse complement strand
CGGGGCCGGGACGTGCTGGCGCGGCTGCTCTACGGTTTCCGCGTGTCCGTGCTGTTCAGCCTCGCGCTGACGCTGATCGGCGTGCTGATCGGCACGCTGAGCGGTGCGCTGATGGGCTTCTTCGGCGGGCGCTTCGACCTGATTTCCCAGCGCGCCATCGAGATCTGGAGCTCCATGCCCGAGCTCTACCTGCTGATCATCTTCGCCTCGATCTTCACGCCCAGCCTGGCGTTGCTGATCATCCTGCTGTCGCTGTTCGGCTGGATGGGCTTGTCCGACTACGTGCGCGCCGAGTTCTATCGCAACCGCTCGCTAGACTATGTGAAGGCGGCGCGTGCGCTGGGCCTGTCCAATGTGCAGATCATGTGGCGCCATATCCTGCCCAACAGCCTGACGCCGGTCATCACGTTCCTGCCGTTCCGCATGAGCGCGGCCATCCTGGCGCTGACCAGCCTCGATTTCCTCGGGCTGGGCGTGCCACCCACCACGCCCAGCCTCGGCGAGCTGCTGGCGCAGGGCAAGGCCAACCTCGATGCCTGGTGGATTTCCCTTTCGACCTTTGCCGTGCTGGTGCTGACCCTCTTGCTGCTTACCTTCATGGGCGACGCCCTGCGCGACGCCTTCGATACTCGCCTGGGCCTGGCGCAGTTGCGCGGCCGCGTGGAGCCGAAGGCGCCCGAAGGCTCGCCGGCCGCGGAGGTGACGCCATGAGCGCGCTGCCACAAGCCGGCGCCGCGAATGGCGCCTCGAATGGCGCCAAGAACGGCAAGAAGCCCCGCCCCGAAAGGGGCGCTGCCGGCGGCCCCCTGATGTGCATCGAGCGGCTTTCCGTCACGTTCGGCCACGGCGAGGATGCCACGCGCGCGGTGCGCGACGTCAGCTTCGACCTGCGCGCAGGCGAGCGCTTCGCGCTGGTGGGCGAATCCGGCTCGGGCAAGACCGTCACGGCGCTGGCCATGCTGCGGCTGGTGGAGGATGCGCGCTACCAGGGCGCGGTGCGCTTCGAGGGGCGCGACCTGCTGCAGGTGTCGGAGCGCGAGATGCGGGGCATCCGTGGCGGCGACATCGCCATGATCTTCCAGGAGCCCATGACGGCGCTCAACCCGCTCTACACGATCGGCAACCAGATCGTGGAGACGCTGGCGCTGCACGAGGGCCTGGACCGCCGCGCGGCGCGCGAGCGCGCCGTGGCGCTGCTCGAGCGCACCGGCATTGCCGACGCCGAGCACCGTTTCGACAGCTTCCCGCACCAGCTTTCGGGCGGCCAGCGCCAGCGCGCCATGATCGCCATGGCGCTGGCGTGCCGGCCGAAGCTGCTGCTGGCCGACGAGCCCACCACGGCGCTCGACGTGACCATCCGCGTGCAGATCCTGGAGCTGCTGCGCGACCTGCAGAGCGAGTTCGGCATGGCGGTCATGCTGATCACGCATGACCTCAACCTGGTGCGGGCCTTTGCCCAGCGCGTGGGCGTGATGGAGAAGGGCGTGCTGGTGGAGGTGGGCGAGACCGCCGAGGTCTTTGCCGCACCCCGCCATCCCTATACCCGCAAGCTGATCGACAGCCGGCCGCGCCGCGAGGTGCTGCCGCTGGTGCCGCTGTCGCCGGTACTGCTCGAAGCCCAGCGGCTGTGCGTGAACTACGCGCGCAAGCGGCGCGGCCTGGCCGGCTGGTTCGGGCGCGACCATCTTGCTGCCGTGAAGGATGTCGATTTCACGCTGCGCGAGGGCGAGACGGTTGGCATCGTGGGCGAATCGGGATCCGGCAAGACCACGCTGGCGCACGCCGTGCTGAACCTGACGCGGCGCACCAGCGGCGAGATCCGTTTCCTCGGCCGCAGCCTGGACGATGTCTCGCGCCGCGAGCGCAGCACGCTGCGATCGCGCCTGCAGGTGGTGTTCCAGGATCCGTTCGGTTCGCTTTCGCCGCGCATGACCATCGAACAGATCGTGGGGGAGGGCCTGGCCCTGCACCAGCCGGGGCTGTCGCGCGACGCCATGCGCCAGCGCGTCACCGAGGCGCTGCGCGAAGTGGGCATGGACCGCACCGCGCTGGGTCGCTATCCGCATGAGTTCTCGGGCGGCCAGCGCCAGCGCGTGGCGATTGCGCGCGTGCTGATCCTCAAGCCCCAGGTGCTGGTGCTGGACGAGCCAACCTCGGCACTCGATGTCTCGATCCAGCAGCAGGTGCTTGCGCTGCTGACGCAGTTGCAGCGCAAGTACAACCTCAGCTACCTGTTCATCAGCCACGATCTCGCCGTGATCCGGGCGATGGCGCATCGCGTCATCGTGATGAAGTCAGGCGAGGTGGTCGAGGCGGGGGAAACCGAGGCCGTGCTGGGTGCGCCGCAGCACGCTTACACCCGCAAGCTGATGCTGGCAGCCGAGATTGGTGCGGCGGATCCCGCGGCGCCGCAAATTGGTGCAACTGAATTCAGGGTGTCACCGGATTGACTCGCGCCTGACTCGCGCCTGACATAACGAAAACAAGAAAGCAGATGCGACTTTTGTCGTATGGGCTTGATTCCAAAGCCTTTTAGGTGGATTTTGTAACGTACTTTGACATGTGAATGACAACCTTATACCATCC
>NZ_JBFTND010000403.1:0-3612 GCF_056397305.1 Cupriavidus sp. 05N40 | reverse complement strand
ACATATACCCATATGCATTGATGAGTAGATGGTCGTCGGGACCGGGAATTCTGGCAGTGATATGGTTGTAGACCAGGTCACTCATTCCAAAGTGCGACACTAGCCGATAACATGCGGCAAGCTGAACGCGTGTTTCCCATTCATGCTCACTCATCTCGGAGCTACTCATTTTTCCCATTTCGCTCTGGCTCCTTCCTTCACTCAGCCTTAACATCAAAATCACGCACAATCTTTCCCCAAGAGTCGTACTCACTCTTCATGAATGCCCCGAACTCAGTTGGTGAAGACGTGGTGYGAACTTCGGCTCCTAGCTGAGTCAGCTTCGTTCTGGTCTCTGGTTCTTGCAGGATGATGTTCACCTCCTTCGCCAGTTTTTTCCGGATATCGGCCGACACACCGGCCGGCGTAATGAGCCCAAGCCAAGCCCCCATATCGAAGCCCGGGAACCCTTGTTCAGCCGCAGTCAGCACGCCCGGCAAAATCTCTGTGCGCTTAGGCGTACTCACTGCAAGCGCCTTGAGCTTGCCGCTCTTCACCATAGCCAGTTCCGAAACCAAAGTATCGAACGTGCATGCGACCTGCCCGCCGAGGATGTCGGTCTGCGCCTGGCTGCTTCCCTTGTACGGAACGTGAACCATCTTCACGCCCGCCTTCGACATAAGGACCGACATCACGAGATGACTGGTGGTTCCTACCCCTGTTGTCGCGTAACTCAGGGTATTGGGGGCTTTCCTTGCCGCGTCCAAAAACTGCTTTAGATCCTTTGCGGAGTTCTCTTTGCTGACAACGAACAGATACGGCAGCCACGTAAGTAGACCGATTGGGGCGAAGTCCTTCTGTGCGTCGTATGTCAGCTTGCTGTATAGATGGGGATTGATTGCCTGAGGCGCAGACGCACCGATCAGCAGCGTGTAGCCGTCAGCCTTCGCCCGTGCGCCGATACCCGCGCCGATGCTCCCGCCGGCGCCTGGGCGATTGTCCACGATGAACTGTTGACCAAGCCGCTTCGAAAGACCTCATATGCTGACGCTGCCGGCAACGGCACTTCGCATATAGCAGATAGTCTATTTCGGCATGGCCGGGGCGCCTTGGCATTTGGACGTTTATCGAAAGTCAATTGTTGCGAAATGGACTTCGCCGCGGCTCCACCAGTATCTCCACGTGGCGACGAGTTCTACAGCCCAGGGCGAGCCGCAGGCATGAAGCGCTCCTTCGGCGTGAAGGTAGTCCTCTTGTCACAATCACCGCGAGTGCTTGCCGCTGGCAACACAAAGCGAATCATCCTGGTGACGTCCATCGTTAGCCTTGACCACGGCCACTTGACCAAAATACAAGGTGCGCACGAGTCCCGTGTCAAAGATGGGCCGGACTCTGGAATCAGCGCTCCAGGTATGCCGGAGTTCTCGGCGGCGATTGTCAGGCGGAGCGATAACTTCAAGAAGCTGGTGCCGGCCAAGAAATCGCGTTAAGACGCTCACTTAGGGTGTATAAAACCGGACGGCGGAAGCGCTGCTCCTCAAAGGTCATATACGGTGTCGCGCCATCGGGATCGCGTTTTTTCCACTCTTGCTTATTGGACTTGTTCATGGCGTTCCTTCCTGATTCCCTCAGCGCTGACTCCGCAACAGTTTGAAATCCTGATCAAAAGCATAGTCAAGAAAGCATTGCTTGCTGGCGCCCACAAGCAAACTGCTGCCTGCCCAGTCTATTGCGCCGGTATGGTGATAAGCGCCAGCCCCTCCTTGCCCCCGTATCCACCAACGTAAAAAAAGCACAACCCCGGGCATGCCTACACGACAACGATCCGCCCATCGGCAAGCAATTGCGAGAACCAGCTTCCTGTCAGCGCTGCCAGTTCTTCAATCGCTGCGGGTTCCTCGAATACCCTGCCCTCGCCCGCCACCAGCCGCAATTGCCGGGGACAGCGAAGCCTGCCGAACACCAGGTCATTGATCCGAATGCCCTCCGGATCGCTGGCGCCCACCACGAGAAGCGTAGGTATGGTCACCTTGCCCAAGATTTCGGCATCGGCCAGGTCCACGCGTCCCGCGGCAAGGACCAGCGTGCGTAAATCCGTCCCCTCCTCCGCCGCCACGCTCAATGCGGCGGCCGCAGCGGTGCCGGTGCCAAAGCAGCCGAGCGGGAGCGCCGGCAAACGCAGCCGCGCGTGCACGTAGCCTGGCACCGCCTGTATTACCCCGCGCAGCCTGCCGGACAGCATGGCGATGTCCCGGCGCTTCTCCATCCGCATCACCTCTCGTGGCCCGATCAGGTCCACCAGTAGCGTGGCCAGCCCCCTGCCGCGCAGTTTCCTCGCCACATACTGGTTGCGCACGGCATGGTCGTCGATGCCGTTGGCATGTACCATCAGCACCAATCCCACAGGACTGGCGGGGGCGTCGAGCACGCCGTGCAGCCTGATGYCGTCGCACGGGATGCCTACCGGCACAGCGGCCGCCAGGGTTTTCGTTCCGATGGCCTCGGCATTGTGCGGTTCGATATCGCGCCAGAGCAGTGCGCGGACTACTCCGTCRTCCACCTCCGGAAAGCACTGGTAGGCATGGTGGACATCGTGATCTGGCCCGGCGGTGCGCAGGCACACCACCTCATCGGCGCTGGCGCGAACCGCCGCCAGCCCCTGGAGGGTGCCCACGGGAACCGCGCAAACCAGCCTGGCTGGCTGCTGCCTGCGTACCGCGTGGATCGCCGCCATCATGGTGGCGCCGGTGCAGAGTCCGTCGTCCACCAGGATCACGACGCGGCCATGCGGGTCAGGCCGTGCGCGATGCGATGTGTAGATTGCACATTGCTGCCGCAGCAGATCGAGTTTTGTCAGCCGTTCCCGCGCAAAATGCATGGGATCGGGCTGCCCGCCTACCGGGTTCTCCACGCGGTAGGTCCAGCCGTTCTCGGTCACCGCGCCGATCGCGGCGATGCCGTTGGCGGGGCCGGCCAGCTTGCTGACCAGTGCCACATCGAGTTGCCCCTCCAGCGCGTCGGCGAGTCCGCGACCGACGGGTACGCCGCCCTTCGGAATGGCAAGGATCAAGGGATGCTGGCCCCGATATTCGGAGAGTGCCGCGGCTAGCTGCGCTGCGGCTTCCTCCCGCCCCGCAAAGCGGGCAAGTGGCGAATTCATCGATTTGCCTCCCATCCTTCGTGCGGCGGCTGCGCGCTGCGAGCTAGTTCCCGCTTGCGCTCAGAATAGGCCGTAGGCGAAGCCAGTCCTTGTGCTATATCAAGGGTTGGGCCACGGATCCCCGGATAGCGCCTCAGTCAATCGAAAAACGCCGGATCAGCCATCCGCGCAGCGCATAGGTCAGGCAGCAATAGCCGAGGATGATCGGCGGCAGGAATAGCCAGAGCGTGCCCGGCGGGGATAGCAGGCCCAGCGGCGCCGCCAGCGGCGAGTACGGCAGCCAGATGCCGATCAGGCAGATCGTCAATGTGGTGGCAATCAGCGTGGTGCTGCCGCGGCTTTGCACAAAGGGAATGTTCCGCGTGCGAATCACGTGGACGATCAGGGTCTGCGACAGCAGCGACTCCAGGAACCAGCCGGTCTGGAACAGGTGCTGCTGCGCGGGCGTGCTGGCGCCCAGTACCCAGTAGAGC
>NZ_JBFTND010000402.1:0-4111 GCF_056397305.1 Cupriavidus sp. 05N40 | reverse complement strand
GGTAACCCCAGATCAGGGCCAGCAGAACCAGCTTGACGAAGCCGCCGGACAGGAGCGCCGAGAACTTTGCGAAACTCAGTTCGGAGGTGACGCTTTGCTCGAACAGATAGAGCACGAAAGGAAGGAGGAGGAACATCAACGCACCGCTTGCGCGATGCAGGATGGACACCTTGCCGGCCCAGGGCAACCTGTAACGCGCTAGCTGCGTGACATGGATGTTCCGGAACTCCGGCCTGGCTTGTTTGACGGCTTCAGCCATGCGAGACCCCATTTTGCGGTAAACAAAAAACGAAACTACTCAATGCCCTGCATGCAAATGAATGCAGTTGGAGCAAATCCACATAATTTTAGCGCCTTTGTTGCGCGGCGCACCAATAATTTTCAGCTATCGCGCACCAACATGCCGTGCCCGACAATCGCACGCGGCCTCGCCACGGCGTAATAATCCCACTTCGCGCAACAGCGGCGGCGGCCATGGCCGCGGCAACAATAACCGCCAGAGATTCCCACACGGCAACTCAGCTCAAATCGTTCTGATAATAGTGCCGGGTGGTGACATACAAGCCGCGCCGGACTTCGACGGGGCGGTCGCCGTAGGTAAACGACACGCGCTCGACGGACAGCAGCGGCGCGCCAGCCTCCACGGAAAGCAAGGCTGCGGTGGCGGCGTCGGCGGACACCGCGCGGATCTTCTCGGAGGCCCGGATCATGCGCGTACCGAACTCGGCCTCGAACAGCGCATACATCGGCCCCTTCCATTCGGTCAGCTTCTCGGCCGTCAGCCCTTTGAAATTGGTGCCCAGCAGCCAGATCTCGTCCAGCACGGTGGCCTCGCCGGAGAAAAACAGCACGCGGCGGATCTGCACCACGCTGTCGCCGGTGCGGATATCGAGCAGGCGGGCGATCTCGGCGGGCGCGCGCAGGCGCTTGCACTCCAGCACCTGGCTGGCGCCATAATGGGGCTCGCCCTCATCGGGGACGAGTCGCAGGAACCGGAACTTGACGCCATCCTCGTGATGGGTCGTGACGAAGGTGCCCTTGCCCTGGCGGCGCGCCACCAGGTTCTCGGCGGCAAGTTCGTCGATGGCCTTGCGCACGGTACCCTGGCTGACCTTGTAGCGGGYCGCGAGGTCCATTTCGCTGGGGATCATGTCGCCCGGCTTCCATTCGCCGGACTGCAGGCTCTGGGTGATGAGCGCCTTGATCTGCTGGTAGAGTGGGCTGAACGTGGGCGAAACCGCGGCCGCCACAGGCGACTGCGTGCCGGCGCCGGACGCAGCGGCGCCACTATCCTGCACTGCAGCAACGGCAGTACCGACGAGGGGCGTGGGCAGGGATGACATAGGCGAATTTCACCACAAAACGGCAAAGGGCGTCCAGCCCGGCATTAAATGTCTTATGTCTTATATAAGACATATGAGCACCCCATGACCCGTAGTGGCTCCTCCCAGTCGGCATCGCTCCCAGCGCGCCGGCGGATTGCCGCCTGCCGCCGTGGCGACAAACTCGCACCCGGTGACGTACGGACCACCGTCCGGCGCGACACCGTCCAGTTTCCCCCTCTTTACGTTTGGAGATCTACTCATGGCTAAAGCCCCAATGCGCGTCGCAGTCACCGGCGCCGCTGGCCAGATCGGCTATTCCCTGCTGTTCCGCATCGCCAATGGCGACATGCTTGGCAAAGACCAGCCGGTCATCCTCCAACTGCTGGATCTCCCGCAAGCCCAGGCCGCCGTCAAGGGCGTGGTGATGGAACTGGAAGACTGCGCGTTCCCGCTGCTGGCAGGCGTGGTGATCACCGACGACCCCAAGGTCGCCTTCAAGGATGCCGACGTGGCCCTGCTGGTCGGTGCCCGTCCGCGTAGCAAGGGCATGGAACGCAAGGACCTGCTCGAAGCCAACGCCCAGATCTTCACGGTGCAGGGCAAGGCACTGGACGAAGTCGCCAGCCGCAACGTCAAGGTGCTGGTGGTCGGCAACCCGGCCAACACCAACGCCTACATCGCCATGAAGTCCGCGCCGAGCCTGCCGCGCGAGAACTTCAYCGCCATGCTGCGCCTGGATCACAACCGCGCGCTGTCGCAGATCGCCGCCAAGACCGGCAAGCCGGTTTCGTCGATCGAGAAGATGTTCGTGTGGGGCAACCACAGCCCKACCATGTACGCCGACTACCGCTACGCGACCGTCGACGGCCAGAGCGTCAAGAACCTGATCAACGACCACGCCTGGAACAACGACGTGTTCCTGCCGACCGTCGGCAAGCGCGGCGCCGCCATCATCGAAGCGCGCGGCCTGTCGTCGGCTGCCTCGGCCGCCAACGCCGCCATCGACCACGTGCATGACTGGGTGCTGGGCAGCAATGGCAAGGTCGTCACGATGGGCATCCCGTCGAACGGCGAGTACGGCATCCCGGCCGACACCATGTTCGGCTACCCGGTGACCACCGCCAACGGCAAGTACGAGATCGTCAAGGGTCTGGAGATCGACGCCTACAGCCAGGAAAAGATCAACATCACCCTGAAGGAACTGGAAGAAGAGAAAGCCGGCGTGCAGCACCTGCTCGGCTGATCCTCCTCAGATCTAGTCCCAGGCAGCGCCAATGATCAGGCCGGAGCCCCGCAACGATTCACGGATCGGCGCGGGCTCCGGCTTTTTTCATGGGCGCGCCGCCCGGTCCCCGGACACCAACCCAAACCAGAATACCTAACGTGCATCCCTCCGAGGTCTTGTTCCAGGGCGAAGCCATTCCGGCCCAACTGCCGGTCTGCGACCACTATGCCGGCAACGAAAAGCTGATGCTGAAATCGCTCGCCCTGCAGCAAGAGCTTGGGCCGGTCTTCGACATCACCTTCGACTGCGAGGACGGCGCCGCGGTCGGCCTCGAGCGCGAGCACGCCGAGTTGTGCGCGCATCTGATCAACGGACCGCAAAACCGTTTCAACCGCGTGGGCGTGCGCATTCACGACCCCGCCCACCCGAGCTGGCGCGAGGACATCGACATCCTGGTCGGCAGCGCCGGCGCGCGCCTGGCGTACGTGGCCATTCCGAAGGTGGCCGACGTGGTGGAAGTCGCGCGCGTGACCGACCACGTCAACCAGGTGGCGCGCGCCGCCGGCATTGCGCGTCACATTCCGATCCATGTGCTGATCGAGACGCATGGCGCACTCGAACAGGCGTTCGACATCGCCCGCCTGGTGCAGGTCGAATGCCTGAGCTTCGGCCTCATGGATTTCGTCTCCGCCCACCATGGCGCCATCCCCGGCGAGGCCATGCGCTCGCCGCAGCAATTCGAGCAGCCGCTGATCCGGCGCGCCATGCTGGAGATCTCGGCCGCCTGCCACCGCCACGGCAAGGTGCCTTCGCACAATGTCAGCACCGACATCGAGCAGCCCCGACGCGCCGGCGAGGACGCCATGCGCGCCCGCACGGAGTTCGGCTACCTGCGCAAGTGGAGCATCCACCCGGGCCAGATCGACCCCATCGTGGCGGCATTCCGCCCGAGCGGCGCCGAGATCGGCGCGGCCAGCGAGATCCTGCTGGCCGCCTACGAGAACAACTGGGCGCCGATCCGCCACCAGGGCCAGTTGCACGACCGCGCCAGCTACCGCTATTACTGGTCGCTGCTGCAGCGCGCCCACGCCACCGGGGCGGAACTGCCCTGCATGGTGCTGGACCGCTTCTTTGCGTGAGTTCGATGTTCGCCGTTGCTGTAACCCGGATTCTTACCCGATCCATTGACCCGGGCCATTGACCCGGGCCCGATTGCCCGGCCCCGCATCCGGGCGGCAGCTTGACCGCCGGGCGGGCCAGCAGACAGACAGGAGACGCGATGCCAGAGCAGCAGCAGCAGCCAGTCCAGCAGGACGCCCCGAAGCCGAAGAAATCCGTCGCCCTGTCGGGCGTTGCCGCCGGCAATACTGCGCTCTGCACGGTCGGCCGCACCGGCAACGACCTGCACTACCGCGGCTACGACATCCTCGACATCGCCGAGACCTGCGAATTCGAGGAGATCGCCCACCTGCTGGTGCACGGCAAGCTCCCCACCCGCGCCGAACTCAAGGCCTACAATGCACGGCAAGCTCCCCACCCGCGCCGAACTCAAGGCCTACAA
>NZ_JBFTND010000401.1:0-2681 GCF_056397305.1 Cupriavidus sp. 05N40 | reverse complement strand
GCACGGGCGTTGCAGATTTCTGCCGATTGAAGGTGGGGTGCTATGCTTCCGAACTGGCCGCGCAATCGCTTGGACGGACCCGCGGCCAGTCGGTATGAATCATTTTGGCAGTAATTTTCGGAAATTTTTAATTTTCAAGAATGTGATGTAATTTGAATCGTGCTGATTTTTTGCGCCACCTCGAGAGTCGTCCGCCGCGACTCGAACCGCAGTTAAAATATCGTCACCGTCGAAGATCCAGTCGGCATATTGATAGCCATGTCTATTCCAATCTGGATTGAATATTATATCGTCGGCGACCTTCCAATCATGCAAATCGAGAGAGTAGATGAGAGATAATCGATTTCTTGCTCGCTCGTAGTTGCCCCCCGCGTAGTCATTTTTCACCGCGTTCGATAGAGCGAGGTAGTAGCCACTGCTCGCATCGAAGCGTATAGTGAATTTCTTTCCGCCGCCTGGGAGGTTGATGAATCCAGTTTCTGGGTTGAATTCAGCGCGGGAACCAGATGAATCGACAGTGACTAGGGCTGCTTTCTCCTCACGGTCGTTGTAGTTGACTCGAAGAATATTTGTCACGTGGCCACTTGCGCTTGCGACGAGATTCCCTTCCATCCATCCGAGAAATCTGCCGTCAAGCCAACGTCGACTGGGAGTCGCCCCCGCGCTGATTGTCCAATTTGATGTGTTCAACAGGTCAAGCGTATCTTCCGGAATGGACAATACGATACTTTCGAGGCCTGCTTTCTGCACTCGCTCCATTGAGCGCCAGAGCCTGCCCTCGTGAACGAGAACTGGGACAGGGGCGGAAAGATAACGCCCGCTAAGTGGAAACAAGCCGTTGCGGGCCGAGTCTGGAGATGTCCAGGTAATACCTCCATTTTCGGACTTGCGGATAATTGGCGCTCCACGATCACTTGTGGTGCCGAGTAGATAGAGGTTATTCCGGAAAGTGAAGATAGATGACCAGTACTGGCCATCGATGACGGCCGCTTGAGACCAGTGTTCCCCTTGGTCGACCGACTTGTAAACGAAAGTTCTTTCGCCACTAGCAGCTGGTCCGAACTCGTCGTGAGAGATCACTATCGTACCGTCACGCAGTTTCGCGATTGAAGGTGATCCCAAATATAGCGAGTCGGACGCGAATCGATGTGAGACGACTGTGCCAGGTGGTCCTCCGTTGACTACTTGAGCAGTGCAACTCAATAGGAAAATGTGTGCGCCGAGAATAAATGTTATGCCGAGAGTGCGAAGAGAGTTCATTCTTCTCTGCAGTGCGGATGCTACTTTTTAAAAACACCGACGATGCGGTCATTCTGAGTTACGAGCAACGACGAGACACCTTTACGGTCCATAAGAGCCAACGCGTCCTCCACGCGCGTTCCGACCGGCACGGCGAATGGATCGGTCGACATCATGTCACGTGCTGTTCGTTCGAAAACCGCACTGCGATGGCGCTCAATCGCCCGACGAATGTCGCCGTCGGTTATGACGCCAACTGCGTCGCCGGATCTGACTAAGGCGATTCCTAACCTCGCATCTGTCATTGTGCTCAACACTTGCAGAATCCCGGTGTCGAGTTCTACAAATGGTAGGTCTCTCACCATTTCATCCTCCACCTTCCGTAGCAGCCTTCTCCCCAGCGATCCACCAGGGTGAAACCTAGCGAAGGCCTCGGGGGAAAAATCCTTCGCGCGCATCGCGGCAACAGCCAGTGCATCCCCGAGAGCGAGGGTTGCGGTGGTGGATGATGTGGGTGCCAACTGGAACGGACAGGCTTCAACGACGGCGCCGATACTCAGATGGCAATGTGCTGCCATTGCTAGCGTAGACGCAGGATTCCCAGTGATCGAGATCAGATGATTTCCGTTATCGCGAAGGTACGGAATTATCTTTACGACCTCGTCGGTTTCGCCGGAGTTCGAGATTGCGAGAAACGTATCTTCTGCTGTCACCATGCCGAGATCGCCGTGGTAAGCCTCGCCGGGGTGCATGAAGAAACTCGGAGTTCCAGTACTGGCTAAAGTGGCCGCAATTTTCTTTCCGACTATGCCAGATTTTCCCATGCCACAGACAACGACCCGCCCGCGCGAGCGAAGGATGTGTTGCACAGCTTGTGCAAATGATTCGTCGATCCCTTGGAGGAGGGCGGAGATTGCGTCTGCCTCGGATTGGAGAGTCGCCTTTCCCCACTTAATTAATTCGTTGCTGCTGATGTGACTATTATTCATTTGTTGCGTGCGAAAATTGCTATTCGATAAATCAATTTACGGTTATCGTGTCAAAAGACTTTATAAGGTCGTCAAGCGCCTTGATTTGCTTCAAAACTGGCTCGAGCAGATCAAGCGGAAGTGCACTCGGGCCATCGCAAAGCGCGTTGTCGGGGTCTGGGTGAGCCTCGAGGAAGAGGCCAGCGATACCAAGCGAGACAGCGGCTTTCGCCAGTTCGAGGACCTGACCGCGACGGCCACCGGACGCCTCCGCTCCTGCATCTCGTCGCTGTAGACTGTGAGTGACATCGAAAATCAGCGGGTGACCACCGGTGGCGTTGATCATTTCGCGGAAGCCGAGCATGTCGACGACAAGATTGTCGTAGCCGAAGGACGCGCCTCGTTCGCAGAGGAGAACATTCGGATTCCCGCTCTCTTTGCACTTCATCACGATATTCCTGACTTGCGTAGGGC
>NZ_JBFTND010000400.1:0-2709 GCF_056397305.1 Cupriavidus sp. 05N40 | reverse complement strand
CGGCTACGGCGGCTCCTTCATCCCCTTCACCTTCCTCGCGCCGATCCTGCAGGATGTGTCGGGCTTCAGCGCCGGCGCGGTCGGGCTGGTGATGCTGGTGTACGGAGTCTCGGTGGCGGCAGGCAATATCTGGGGCGGCCGCCTGGCAGACCGCCGCGGCCCCATCGCCGCGCTCAAGATCGTGTTCCTGCTGCTGGCGCTGGTGTTGTTCGTACTGACCTTCACCGCCGCGCATCGCTGGCTGGTAGTGGCCACGGTGCTGGCCTGGGGCGCGGTTGCCTTTGGCAATGTGCCGGGCCTGCAGGTCTATGTGGTCAAGCAGRCCGAGCGCTTCACGCCGGGCGCCGTGGACGTGGCGTCGGGGCTGAATATCGCCGCGTTCAACCTGGGCATTGCCGGCGCGGCCTGGGCCGGCGGCCTGATCGTGACCCACCTGGGGCTGATGCATACGCCGTGGATCGGCGCGCTGGTGGTGCTGGTGGCGCTGGGCCTGACGGCCTGGAGCGGGCGCCTGGACCGGCTCGAGCAGCCAACCCCGGCCGGCGCCAGGCTGGCGGCCGGGCGCGCCTGACAATCCGGCGCCCGCCGCGATCCTGGCGAGGCCGCCGCGACAGAAATGCCGCGGCGGCTTCGTTGCACTTGCCTTATTTCAGGCCGAGATAGTCCCGCTTGCCGACCGGCACGCCCTTGTGGCGCAAGATGTCGTATGCGGTCGTCACATGGAAATAGAAGTTCGGCAGCACAAAGCCCAGCAGGTAGGACTTGCCGTCGAAGGTGACCGGCTCCGGGCGCAGCTTGAGCTCGATGGTGCGCGTCTCGCTGCCTTCGAGCTGGGCCGGCTCGATGGTCTTCAGGAACGCCACGGTCTTGGCGATGCGCTCCTGCAGTTCCGGGAAGGTGGCCTCGTTGTCAGTGAACGACGGCATCTCGATCCCCGCCAGCCGAGCCGCGCAGCCCTTGGCGGCGTCGCTGGCGCGTTGCACCTGGGCCGGCAGCGGATCCATGTCCGCCACCAGGCGGGTCTGGATCAGGTCGGACGGATCCATGCCCTGCGCCTGCGCGAACGCCGCGCCCTTGTCCAGGATGGCGGACAGGCTGCCGAAGGCCCGGATGAACACCGGGATCGAGACTTCATACATCGAAAGTGACATGGGGGTGTCCTTGGCTGGAAGTTGGCTGGCGCATCCGCCCAGGGGGCGGGCGCGCGAACGCGAGCATAAACCGTTTCCCCGCTTCCCGCTGGCGGCCGGCCGTGCCGGCCCGGCGAGAACGCATCCCGGGTGAACCTGGCTCAGGCATCCTGCCTTAAGATATTCTGCTTGCACCCTCCCCGGCTGAGGCGCCGGCAGCCCCGACGACATGAACGCCCCCTTTCCCATCCGCAAGGAATGCCCGCCCGGCGCCTGCATCTGCAATCGCGAGGCCCTGCTGGGCGACCCGCATGCCGACATCCGGATCCTGATGCTCACGCAGGAGGAGGAGAAAAAGCTGGTTGCGCGCCTGGAAAGCCTCTCCAGCCTTGCCGACCTGCGGAAAATGGAACAGCGCATGCAGGCGCAACTGGGCCTCGTCGTCACGATCACCCCGAGCATCCACGAAGTGCGCACCATGCGCGGGATCAACATCCGGGTGGAAGACCAGCCCGGTTTGTGCCGCAAGACCCGCCAGGCCATCCCTGCGGCCATACGCCGCTGCCTCGAAGCCAGGCCGGAGATCGCCTACGCGCTCCTCGACGCGCACGACCTGCTGGGCGGCGGCTGAGTGCGGGTCCGCCATGCTACGCGAGCGCCTCTTCGGCGGCTCGCGCTGTCGTCGCGATCATCTCGCGCAGCCAGGCGTGACCCACGTCGTGGTCGTCGCGGCCATGCCAGACCGCACGCATGGTCTCGTTTCCAGCCGGGTACGGCGGATGCCGGCGAATCAGGTCGCCGCTCCTTGTCAGCGCCATGGCGAGGGACGCGGGCACGATGGACAGCATGTGCGTATCGCGAAGCAGCGCTGGAATGGCGAGCGAGTGCGGGACGGTGACTCTCAGCCGCGGCACCTCGTTCAGTTCAAGGAGCGCCTTCTCCAACGCACGCCGGTCGAACATCTCCGACTGGCGCGCGAGGCCACGCTCAACGATGAAACCCCCTACCGCGCCTTCCTCCTCCCCGCCGACGGACAGGGTGACGAGCGGGTACTTCGCCAGGTCGCGGAGCGTGAGCTTGCGGCGGGAAGCGGGATGTCCCTTGCGCATCAAGATGGACTCTCCCTGCGACATCAGCGTTCGCGAGTTCAGGCGGGGTGGCACCTGGGAAAAGATGCCGATGGCAAGATCGATGCGTCCCAGGTCGATCTGCTCGGCCAGGTCCAGCCGCGTGGACGGCCGGATGACAAGGTCGACGCCCGGGGCGGCCTTTTGCAGTTCGCGGGACAAAGGCGCAACGATCACCTCGGTGACGTGATCGTTCGCCGCGATGACAAAGCGCCGGCTGGACTTGTCGGGAGAAAACGGCTCCACGCCGAGCGCGTCCTCGATGCGCCGCAGCGAGTCCAGCAGGGTTGGCGCCATCGCCGTTGCACGGCCGGTCGGCACCATGCCCTTCCCCATGCGCATGAAAAGCTCGTCGCCGACAAGCTCGCGCAGCCTGCGCAGCGCATGGCTAACCGCCGATTGCGTGAGATTGAGGCGCTTGCCGGCCAGGATCAGATTGCGCTCCTCGTAGA
>NZ_JBFTND010000399.1:0-2808 GCF_056397305.1 Cupriavidus sp. 05N40 | reverse complement strand
TCATCAGCCTGCTGCATGACTTCCATGATCATCCCCCCTTTGCTTGCCTTCAAGTAGCGGAGGTTGCACTATACAAATTCAAGTCGACTTGAGGTCAAGAGGGTGAAAGATCCGGACATGAACCTGGACATAGCCGAGGTGGCGCAGCGATCCGGCGTGCCGGCCTCGACGCTGCGGTTCTATGAGGAGAAGGGGCTGATCGCCTCGATCGGCAGGCGCGGCCTGCGCCGCCTGTTCGGTCCCGGCGTGCTGGAGCGGCTGGCGCTGATCGCGCTGGGGCGCGCCGCCGGCTTTTCGCTGGACGAGATCGCGCTCATGTTCGCGCCGGACGGGCGCCCGCGCATCGACCGGCAGATGCTCGCGGCCAAGGCGGAGGAACTGGACAAGACGATCCGCAACCTGAGCGCCCTGCGCGACGGCCTGCGGCACGCCGCCGCCTGCCCCGAGCCGAGTCACCTGGAATGCCCTACCTTCCGCCGCATCCTGCGGGCTGCCGCGTCCGGCGCCATCGGAGCCCGGAGAAAGACGACCCCGCGGGCCGGTTCACCGGGCGGTCCGGTACGCCAGGCTAAGCGGCTTGGGCCAGCCTGACCGGCAGYGCCTCGCGCACCGCCTCGGCGACGATGCCCGCCAGCCGTGCGGCCGGCGCATCCAGTTCGTCATCCTTGCGGTAGAGCGCCAGCGCCAGCGCAGGCAGCCGCGGCAGCCCGCCCTCGCCCGCATCCCAGGCCCGGACCGATGACGGCAGGCCCATCGCCGTGCGGATCGTCAGGCCCAGCCCCGCGGCCGTGCCGGCCCACAGGCCGCCCAGGCCCGGGCTGGTGAAGGCCACGCGCCAGGCAATGCCGGCGCGATCGAGCGCGGCGGTGCCGGCCGAGCGAAAACGGCATGGCGGCTCGAACGCGACCAGCGGCAGCGGTTCGCCCTCGTGCCACGGCACGTGCGCGGCGGCGGGGCCAATCCAGCACATCGGCAACTCCGCCACGCGCTCCATATGCGGCATGCGCACGCCATCGTCCCACGCCAGCGCCATGTCCAGCCGGCCGGCGGCAACGCCGTCCAGCAGCTCGGCATTGCGCGCCACGCGCGCTTCGATGCGCACCTTCGGATGCGCGCGTGCAAAGCGGCCCAGCACCTCCGGCAGCAGCATCTCGCCGAAATCCTGCTGCAAGCCGAAGCGCACCCAGCCTTCGAGCGCCACGCCATGCACCGCGGAGGCGGCTTCGTCATTGAGCTCCAGCAGCCTGCGCGCATAGGCCAGCATGGTTTCGCCGGCCTCGGTCAGGGCCAGGCCGCGCCCGGCCTTGCGGAAGATCGCCGTGCCTGCCTGCTCCTCCAGCTTCTTGAGCTGCGCACTGACCGCCGAGGTGGAGCGGCCGAGCCGGTCGGCGGCCCGCGCGAAGCTGCCAAGTTCCATCCCCGCCACGAAGCTGCGCAGCACGTCGAGGTCGAAATTCACCGAAGCCATGTAAATCGTCCTGATATTTGGGATGTTCAGTAAAAAATTATCTGATATTCGGGATTATTTTCGACTGAGAGAATCGGGGCGTCAAGGCCATTCGTGCCGCTTCTTCCCAGGGGATTCCATGTCGCGCGCTTCATCTCCAGCCACTTTGCCCGCCGCCGCCCGGCCTGCGAGCCTGCCAGGTTCCCCACGCCACCAGCCCGGCCACCGCTGGAAAGTGCTGGCCACCGGCGTGGCGGCCAATGCCAGCTTTGCCGCCGCGTTTGCCGGCATCCCGACCACGGCCGTGCTGATGCGCAGCGGCTACCGGCTGGACGACGGCGAACTGGGCTTCTGCCTCGGCATGATGGGACTCGGCATCGCCCTGAGCGAGGTGCCTTGGGGCCTGCTGACCGACCGCTGGGGCGACCGGCGCGTGCTGCTGACCGGCCTGCTGGCCACCGCGCTGTGGCTGGGGCTGATGGCAGCGTCGATGGCGCCGGCGGCAAGCCATGTGCCGGGCCACGCGCTGCTGGCGCTGGGCTTGCTGGTGCTCGGCCTGCTGGGCGGCAGCGTCAACGGCTCCAGCGGCCGCGCGGTGATGGCATGGTTCCGCGAAGGCGAACGCGGCCTGGCCATGAGCATCCGCCAGACCGCGGTGCCGGCCGGCGGCGGCCTGGGCGCGCTGGCCTTGCCGTTGCTGGCGCAGGCCCTGGGCTTCGCCGCGGTCTACGGTGCGCTCGCCGTGCTTTGCGCGGTGACCGCGGTGTTTGCCTGGTGCTGGGTCCACGAGCCGCCGTCCGCGCAGCCGGCCAGCGGCCCGTCGCTTGTTGCCGGCCCGGGACGCGGCCCGCTGCGCGATGCGCGGGTCTGGCGGCTGGTGGGCGGCATGGGGCTGATGTGCGCGCCGCAGGTGGCCGTGCTGACGTTCGCCACGGTGTTCCTGCACGACTTCGGCCGCATCGGCGTCGCCGCCGCCGGCATGACGGTGGCCGCGGTGCAGACCGGCGCCGCCGTGATGCGTGTGTGGAGCGGCCGCTGGACCGACCGCCGCGGCAATCGGCGCGGCTATATGCGCGGTTGCAGCCTGGTGACCCTGTTCGTCTTTGCCGCGCTGGCCGCCCTGACCTGGCTCAGTGCCGCCGCGCCGGGCTGGCGCGCCCTGCTGCTGCCGGCGCTGATGGCCTGCCTGGTGCTGGGCGGCATCTGCGCCTCGGCCTGGCACGGCGTGGCCTTTACCGAGCTGGCCACCATCGCAGGCGCGGCGCGCGCCGGCACCGCGCTCGGACTGGGCAATACCTTTGCCTTTTCCGGTTTCTTCCTGGTACCGCTGGCGATCCCGGGGATGGCCGCCGGCTTTGGCT
>NZ_JBFTND010000398.1:0-2867 GCF_056397305.1 Cupriavidus sp. 05N40 | reverse complement strand
GGCATTGCTGGATCCACTGACCTCAGCCGATGACAACGCCATAATGATCCTTGCCAATGGTGGTCGGGTATCAGAAATCTCCAGCGAACACGCCACGTTGGCGGCGCTCCGGGAGTCCCTGGCCCGCGTGCTCTCAAAGGTCAGTGAACTTCTCAAGCCCGGGATTCGAGCACCGTGGAACGTGGATCGCCGAGCGCGAACGACGTCCGGCGTTGCTGAAACAGGAGAGTATCCACAGCCATAGCATCGAGAGGGATGCGCAGACACAAGAAGGGGCTCCACTCCCGTTGCTGTGTCTGCCGCCGGTTACCGGAAGGCCGCAGCTGCCGCCGCCAGCAGGATCTCGTATGCTGCACGCGCGCTACATTCCCATCATTCAAATCCTCAATGCTGACAGGCTGAGGGCAAAAGCTACGCGAACGGGTGCGCCCAGTCTGTAGTGGGCGTACGCAGAACATAGTGTCTGCCGGGGTAAAGAGAGAACCTTCGCCATCCCGCTGCCATAGCGGAACAGGGTAAGCCCATCTCGCTGCCCACTGGGCAGACCGACTGCGAAGAAAAGCTGTTGGCAAGGTGGGTAAAGGAGGTTGGAGAAAGCAAATGTCAGACCGTAATGGTCCGGATACGGGTTGCGACATCACCCGACACGAAAGTGGGCAGACTTCCAACTGGTCTCTCATCACGAGATAAAGCAACGACCCGGGTGACATTCCGGGCTGAGCCATGCCGGCCCAAGCGCCAGCCCCCGCCCTCGCTGACCTCTCGCACATGCTGCTCACCGACCGGCAGGCGATCCCGACCACCGGCGAGTGGCACTGGGAAATCAAGTACGACGGCTACCGGCTGCTGGCCGCCACCCGGCTCGCCGGCGCTGCAGACGCGCGGTGGCGCGGACGCGACGCGCTGGTTCCCGGAGATCGCCGAGGCGCTGGGCAAGCTGCCGCCAGGCAACATCGTGGACGGCGAGGTGGGCGCCCTGAACGACCTTGGCATCAGCGACTTCGACCGGCTGCACCGGCGCGTGGCGCGCCGCGGCTGGCACGAGGGTGCCCACTTGGTGGCGTACTGCATCTTCGATCTGCTCGTGGCCGGCGACCGGGACTTCCGCACGCAGCCGATCGAGAAGCGCAAGGTCGCGCTGCACCGCCTCCTGGGGAAGTCACCGCCGGCCGGCCTACTCTACGTGGCCGCGGTGGATGGTTGGGGAATGGCTCTATGACAACGCCCTCGCGCTCAAGCTGGAGGGCATAGTAGGGAAGCGCGCGGGCAGCGTCTACGCCTGCGGCAAGCGGAACCAGGACTGGATCCGGGTGAAACGGCCGGGCGCGGTGCCGGCCCAGCGGTTCGACCGCGGGTCTTGAAGTGGGGCTCCAACTCCTCACCATGGCAGGCAGCGCTACCGACTAACTCATTTGCCTGATGGACGCACTCCAGTACTTCTGCCACATTGCTTTACCGATTCCCTTAAGGGCACCATCCATGACCGTTGACTGGTTCCTGATTGACGCGCCTCGCGTCGTGCCGGACGAGTTTTCCGCCTGGGAGGTGGCCGAGAGCCAGTGGATAGAGCTGTTCTACCGGCTGCTCGACGCGAAGGCGGGCAGCCACGCAGAACGTGAGCTAGAACACCAGGTAATGGCGGCCAAGCGTGAAGCCGATCGCCTCGAGCAGGTCGCCCGCGCGATTTGGGCGCGCGAGCACTGTCAGGGGCGCATGAGTGGGAGCGCCTAGGAGGCGATCATGCTTGATCCCGGCGAATGGAAAGCGCGCGTGATTGCCCTGCGCGTCACCTTTTGCCCGTCCTGCGAGTCGACCAAGGTGACGCTCGGCGCGTGCGCGGTGGGGGCGATGACAATCCATCAGGAATACGTTTGCGAGAGCTGCCAGTACGCGTTTTCAGGACTTTTACGCTACAGGCTTATTACCCCACCTAGCGCGCCGYCGGCGCCCGAGTCACTATGCTCAACGTTCTTTCAGCCCCCCAGCCGCCTGCCAAGGCCGTCTTCCAGAAGCTATGCGGGGTGGTAGACCAAGCCTGTCAGCAGCACTACGCCCGGTCTGCCGTCCTCGCCGCGCAGGCGCAGGGATTGAGCGGTGGTCGCCTGCCCGATGCAGGGGCGGAGCAGTACGCGTACACCGATGCAGATGGCAACCGAGTTCGTCTCCAACTCCACCCTGTGGACAGGCCCGGAGGGGGCGGCCTCCTTACACAATTGATCCTGACCCTTACCTCCGCCGACGGACTCACTCGCACCCATCTCCGACAATGCGAGGATCAGCCGATGGCATGACGCCCCGGCCCTAGGCGCGCGCCGACACCGAGCGAAGGTGCTCAGCCAAACGGCTAATAGCGACGCTTCGTACGCTCCATTACCTTCCTATCTGCATTACTTTGATGGACGGCCCCGCCGCTGCCACTCCCGCACATCCCGTGTCAAGCAGCGGCGGTCTTTTTGCTCGAGGGAATCACCAACCACTTCATCGACGCTGCGTCCTGACCTCGTGCTTTAGCAGGCTGTTGAATTTGGCCCCCGAGTAAACGGGGATTGGGTGCCAGACGTTATGGATATCGTGTTCATAAACTCGGGTGGCGGATGCGATGCGTGGAATGGATGAGATGCAATAGACGTTGTTCACGACGGTCAAGTTGGAAGACCTCGTCCCCGCTGATCATCCATTGCGGGCAATCCGGCTGCTGGTCAACGACRCACTGAAGGACCTCAACGGGCTGTTTAGCACCATCTATGCCGACAGCGGACGTGCCTCGATTGCCCCAGAGAAGTTGCTGCGTGCACTGCTGTTGCAAGTGTTTTACTCCGTGCGCAGCGAGCGCTGTTGCAAGTGTTTTACTCCGTGCGCAGCGAGCG
>NZ_JBFTND010000397.1:0-2912 GCF_056397305.1 Cupriavidus sp. 05N40 | reverse complement strand
TTGCCCACGATGATCGGCGCGGCATAGTCCGGCCAGGTCTCTGCGGGATCGTCGAGTGCAGGCGGCTCGACGCAATACACGTCACGCAGCAGCTGGCGCTGCACCGGGGCGTAGTTGTTGTACATGGGTGGTTCTCGTGGGCTTGGGCTTGCAGTATCTCACTCGGCGCCGTCGACTGGCTCGGCCCGGCAGGCTGACGCCAGCGGCTTCGGGCCGGAGTTCATTCAATAGTGTCAGCGTTCGGTGTCCGGTTGTGGCATTCTTCGCACAAAGAAAAGGGGTCACATGAACAAGCTTCTATTGCTCTGCGTCGCGGCGGCGGCCGCTTGGTTCTACTTCAAGCAATCACCCAAGGTTGAGCAAGCTGCCCAAGCTGCTTTGCCCATGATTGAAAAAACAGCACCTCCTGCGGCTTCGCCAGTCTTTCAATGCCAGGGGAAGCAGCACTGCAGCCAGATGACTTCATGCGAGGAGGCTCGTTTCTACCTGCGCAACTGCCCGAGCGTGAAGATTGACGGCGACCACGATGGCATCCCATGCGAGACGCCGCCGCTGCAGTGTTCGTAGATGGCGCGRGCCCGGCGCGCGACGCAGCTACACCCGCTTGAAGGCGGGCGTAGCTGCGTGTCGGTGAGTTCGCGGATTGCGGCGGACGGTCAGCGTGAACCCGCTCCCGTCCTGAGTTGCTCTTCTATCTTGGTAAGATTGAACGAGCCGGGTGACTGACTTGGCGGGTATTCTTTCATCGATTGCAGGAACTGAGCAGCCATTGCCTGAATCGGTACGATGACATACACCCTGTCCAGGAGCCAGTCGTTATAGGTGTTGGAGTTATGCTGGGATTTCTCGAATGGATCTCGACGCAGGTTGAAAACCAGCGGGACGCGCAGCTCCGTAAAAGGCTCTCGCCACACACCGAACGCTTCCCCCCGATTCTCCAGGAACACTACCTTCCAATCCTGATACCGGGCGGCGACGACCTGGCCGTCATCATTGACATACCAAAACTCCTTGCGGGGCGATTCCTTTGCCTTGCCCGACAGGTAGTCGTTCAGGTCGTAACCATCGCAATGTGCCCGGTATTTCCTGCCGGCAAACGTAGCTCCCTTCAGAAGGCGCTCCTTTACGTCTGGCATGCCGGCGGCCGCCAACAGCGTTGGCATCCAGTCCTCATGTGCGACGATGCCGGTGAGTATCGTGTCGGCTTGCCAATGACCCGGCCATCGGACGAAAGCAGGGACGCGGTAGGCACCTTCCCAATTGGAGTTTTTCTCGCTGCGGAACGGCGTGGTGCCCGCGTCGGGCCAGGTGTTGTAGTGAGGCCCGTTGTCGGTCGAATACATGACGATGGTGTCGTTGGTCAACCCCAGGCTGTCCAGCTCCTTAAGCAAGTCCCCGACCATGCGGTCATGCTCGACCATTCCGTCGCTGTATTCGTCCTGTCCCGAGATGCCGCGATTCTGGGCCTTCACATGGGTCCTGAAATGCATCCGAGTCGCATTCCACCAGATGAAGAACGGCTTGTCGGCTTTCGCCTGCCGGCCCATGAACTCCTTGGCGGCGGCGAGCGTCTCTTCATCAATTGTCTCCATCCGCTTCTTTGTGAGTGGCCCGGTGTCCTCGACCGTCTGCCCGCCCTTTCCATCCGCCTTGGACCGGATCACGCCGCGCGGGCCAAACTTCTTGGCAAATCCCGGATCCTTCGGGTAATCGAGGTTTTCGGGCTCCTCCGATGCGTTCAAGTGATACAGGCTTCCAAAATACTCGTCAAAGCCTTGCATGGTGGGCAGGTGCTCGTCACGGTCTCCAAAGTGATTCTTGCCAAACTGGCCGGTAGCGTACCCCTGCGCTTTTAGCAGTGCGGCAATTGTGGGATCGGATTTCTGCCAGCCTTCCTTGGCCCCCGGCAGCCCGACCTTTGTCATCCCGGTGCGCACCGGGACCGCGCCCCCGATAAAGGCCGCGCGCCCGGCGGTGCAACTCTGCTGTCCGTAGTAATCGGTGAACCCCACGCCTTCCTTGGCCAAGCGGTCAATGTTTGGCGTCGTGTAGCCCATCATGCCGTGGCTGTTCCGACTGATGTTCCAGGTGCCGATATCGTCGCCCCAAATAATGAGAATGTTGGGCTTCTTCCCGGTGGCCTGGGCCTGGGCCTGGGCCGGAGGACCGGCGATCAGCAGTGACAGGCAGAAAATCGGCAAGAGGAGCGCTGCGCCCCAAGTTGAACGCGAGCGTTGGAGTGCCTGGAGCATGCTGTACCTCACATGTATACGCGCAAGACGATGTGGATGCACCGAGATCAGGCTAGCAGAGAGGCGGCAGAAGCTGAATTAACTGTTATGTGCGGCGGTCTTACTTATTTCGCCTGCGCCCTCTGGCGAACGGAAGTGAACGGAGTCTCCTCCACTCGGCGGAGGCCCGGCAAAGTATTTGGGCGTTTCCTACCTGTAGGGGTTCGGCGGACGCGTTGGCTGGTTCCCGTATATGCCTTGTCAAGGGCGAGCGGGTTTCGAAGTTTCCGAAATCTTCCTGAGCACGGGATCGGCGTTGGCCGTGACGGCCCGGCTATGTGAAGCGCTCCCGTGCTGCCTGCTTGCGCTGGAGCAACGGCGCGTACTCGTGCAATTCCCGTGGCGCGATGTCGAAGGCGCGGCGGAATGCGCGCGTAAAGCTCGACGCATCATTGAAACCCAACCCCAGGGCAATATCCTGGACCTCCATATGCGGAAAGCGCACAAGCTCATCGGCCGCCATTCGCAGCCTGCGGCTGCGGATATAGGCGGCCAGGCCGCCTTCATGCTCAAAGAGACGGTAGACGCTGGCGCGCGAGAGATGCAGCGATGCCAACACGCTGTCAGGCGACAAATCCGGATCGTGCAGATTGGCCTCGACATGTCGCCGCACCTGTCCAT
>NZ_JBFTND010000396.1:0-2917 GCF_056397305.1 Cupriavidus sp. 05N40 | reverse complement strand
GCATACGCCCTCCAAACAGGCTGTTTGCGACGGGTCCCTCAGCAGTTCGGTAGTGGATGCGGTGCGGCCGGCCTTCGCTTGGAAGGCACATCCTTCGAACTGGGGGACCACGTCTGCCGCAACTATAAGGCGGCGCCTACAGTCTGTCGGTACGGTACCGTGCCGGTCCGACCGCTTTACATTGGATCCGGTCCGGGTTCCGCTTGCCGCAGGCGTAGCCGCTGCCCGCGCGCTTCCCTACGATGCCCTCCAGCTTGAGCGCGAGGGCGTTGTCATAGAGCCACTTCCAATCCTCACCGCTGAATAGGTACAGCAGGCTTTCCGGCGGATCGGTCAACAGCTTTTTGAGCGCTGCCCTGCACTCCTCTTGTCCGCTCAATGGTCCTGCGTTCCTTCACCACACCCTCGGCAATCGTGAGCAATTCGTAGCGCTCAAGCAGGAACCCTTCTTCCAGATGCCAATTCCTGCGCCTCGTGGTCATGGGAATCGTGAGGTCGCCAGAGAACCAGGTAGCCTTCAAAGGTGCCGCTGCATCAGGAATGACGGTGCCGATCGGCACCTCCCTGGGGTCGTGACAGGGCGAAGTGTTGAGCTTAACCAGATACAAGGCATCGTCCCGGATCTCCCAGGTTCCCTGATAGCCGCGCCAGCTAGCGGTGCATAGGCTGGTACCCACCTGACTGCGTAGGCCGCTCGCGACCTCCGGTCGATCGAGCAGTGGAGCGAGTGGCTCGGCGAGCAGCGCGGTCGGCTCGCCGTCGATAATCACGACCTCCGCCATCTGCAGGGTGGCCCAGGCCATACCGGACATGGCCATCAGCGCTACAGCGAGGATTCGCTTCATCCGCATTCCGTTGTTGGTCATTGTGATGGCGCAACCATAGCACGGTGCTAGGCGGCCATCGGGTTCCGTGCGGGACCTCTACTCGGCAGCCTTCGCCCGTAGCTCGCGTGGCGCCGGATCGGCATCCATGAGCTCGGGCGGGTCGCATGAAGCTGCGCTAGGTGGCCCTATCGGAACGCTTGCCGACGTGCTCAGCCGGGCTGACCAGCGCGCGGGAATCCTGGCTGGGTACGCTGACGTCGCCGGCATTGCCGGCCAAGCCTGCGAGCGGGCCTACGACTCGCTGACGACGCATTAATCCCTGCCTATGAGGGAAGGCGCGCTGAGGCGCCCTTGATACACTGTAAGCGCGCGCTGGAGGTGGCTGGGGTGAAGGCCCGGACGGAACAGTCATTGACCGCCGCCGGGGGCGCCTAAGGGCGCCCTTTGTCGCCGAGAAGTCGGTGCAGCGCGATCTTACGCTTCTCGATCGGCTGCGCGCGGAAGTCCCGGTCGCCGGCCACGAGCAGATCGAAGACGCAGTAGGCCACCAGGTCGGCGCCCACGTGCCAGCGGCGGCGTGYCGCGCGCCGGTGCAGGCGGTCGAAGTCGCTGATGCCAAGGTCGTTCAGGACGCACACCTCACCGTCCACGACGTTGCCGGGTGGCAACTTGCACAGCGCCTCGGCGATCTCCGGAAACCAGCGTGTCGCGTCCGAGCCACCGCGCGTCTGCAGCGTCGGCGTGCCGGTGGTGGCCAGAAGACGGTAGCCTTCGTACTTGATCTCCCAGTGCCATTCGCCAGTGCTCGGTACCGCCTGCCGGTCGGTGAGCAGCATCGGTGATAGGTCTGCTAGGGTAGGGGCAGGCTGGCGCGACTGCATGGTGGTCTCCCGGTGGGCGCATGCCTTCGTTGTAGGCCTGCGGCGCGGCGGGCGCCATACGACGACGGCCCACAGGCTACGGCCAAGGTGACAGGCCCATTGTCGTGATAGAGCCTCCCCCGGTCACCAGTTTCTGCAGTGCCACCTTGCGTTTCGCGATAAATAGAAAGTGCCGCGACCGAGGGGAGGAAAGTCGCGGCACTGCGTGTGATCGGGGGATGATGCCCCCTCGCCACACGCGTGCCTCAAGCATAGGAGAGGTCCCGTAGGGTTGGTAGTAGCCTTTGAGTTGAAGGGACTCTATACCCGCATTGAAGGGACTTTCAACCCCGGCGGCAGGGTCGGGAAATCGGCGCAGGCTCCTGATCAGCTTTGAAAAGAAAAGCGCCCTGTCGATGCCGGTGGATCGACGGGGATGGGCGGGTTAAAGGAACTGGCCCTTGGGGATTTCAGCATACGAGCGGTACCAGCACTGCGGATGTCTGTCTCCGCACTTAATCCTGGTGGCCTAGCGACGGGGGTGATCAGTTGCCAAGATCACTACGAGAGCGAATTTGGCCTTCACTGTCGTGCACCAGCAACTCGACCTTTTCGCGCTCGGCAAGTGCGCTCCCAGCCTTGATCGCATCTTCCAGGGTCTCATAGTGGAATCGTGCCCGCACGGCACCCTCCTGCCTAACGTCCCAACCTTTGCCATGAGGGATGACGTGGAAATTTCCCCTATGTGTCACGACGACCTCCCAGGATGGGACTCCGGCTATGCCGCCAACGGCAGTGACGAACTCTGTTCCTCGAGCACTAAGTCGACCCCCTTCCTGACTGCTATGGCGTTTCCGAAGCTCATCGCTTCGTCTCGACTTTCAAATTCGAGGATGGCGGTGACTGCGCCACATACCTTTAGCACCCAACCGGCACGGTTGGCACAGACTACAAAGTCCTTATGCATCTCAGTTTCTCCTGAAGAGACTTCTTAATCCTAGGCCAGGGCGGCCGAACGCGCCGTCGGGAATCGTCCTACCGCGCAGGCGCGTCCCCGGCATAGTCCGGCCAGGTCTCCGCGGGATAGTGGAGCGCAGGCGGCCCGACGCCATCCAGAAGGTACTGAAGAATGCGAAGCCTTTGCCTGAGGATTGCCGCCCTGATGATTCCGGGTGCGAAAGCTCGCCGACACCTTCGACGCAGCCAAGCAAGCTGCCTGCGCTTGATAGG
>NZ_JBFTND010000395.1:0-2936 GCF_056397305.1 Cupriavidus sp. 05N40 | reverse complement strand
CATCAAGATCGACCAGTCCTTTATCCGCAACGTCACGCAGAGCCCGGTCGATGCCGCCATCGTGCGCGCCATGGTCAACGTGGGCGGCAGCCTGGGCATCGGCGTGGTGGCGGAGGGCGTGGAGACCGCCGAGCAGCGCGATTTCCTCATCGAGAACGGCTGCCACGAGGTGCAGGGCTACCTCTATGGCCGGCCCATGTCGGCGGACAAGTTCACCGAATTCCTGCAGGCGCGCTGAGCCGGCACCGCCGCTCCGGACCCCGGGCGACCATCGGCGTCCTGGTGTCCCCGAAGGCCCGCACCCTGGCCGCGCCGGCGTTGCGCGCCCGTCGCACGCCCGTCGCAGGCCCGTCGCACTCCACCCGCTTCCCGTAATTTGTTTCCGGCTTTGTCCGGATCCTGCGCGCTTGGCCGCGGCCAGACGGCGACAACCGCGCGGGGCCGGGCCGTGCGGGCGGCGCGCAGCCCGGCCGCGGCCGGCGGCGCCTGCCGGCCGGCGGCGCGCCAGGGAAATATGTGCTTACAAAGTCCGGTGCGCCGGCGCGGCTGCCCGCCGTTAAGGGAAGTATCGTGACAGCAGGGAGCACGGGCGTTGGCCCGGCACCCGTTTCGTCGAAGAGGTAATTCCATGTTTCCTGACCGCAGGCTTGGCCACCGTGCCCGCGCCCTGCTCATAGCCACCGGCCTGGCAGGTGTCGTTCTTGTCACTTGGCAACTGCCGGCGCTGGCGCAGTCCGCCGATCCGTCCGACCGCATCGCCACCATCACCGACGCCGCGGGCAATCTCAGCTTCGCGCCGGCCGGCTCCGACGAGTGGGCCCAGGCCGCACCCAACCGGCCCATCACCACCGGCGACCGCCTGTGGGTGGACAACGGCGGACGCGCGGAGCTGCATGCCGGCTCCACGGCGATCCGGCTCGGCAGCGCCACCGCGGTGACGGTGCTCAACCTTGACGACAGCGCCACCCAGGTCAAGCTGACCCAGGGCACGCTGCAGCTGCGCGTGCGCGCGCTGCCGCCGGACCAGCCGGTGGAGATCGACACCCCCAACCTGGCCTTCGTGCCGCGCGAGCCGGGCGACTACCGGCTCGACGTGGCGGCCGACGGCAGCGCCACGGTGGTCACCCTCCATCATGGCTCGGCCGTGGTGTACGGCGACAATCGCTCGCTCGACATGCGCCGCGGCGAGCAGGTCCGCTTCGCCGGAACCGACCTGGCCGAGGCAGGCGCCGCCTCCGATCCGCCGGCCGACGAGTTCGACCGCTGGACCATGGCGCGCGATGCGCGCGAGGATGCCTCGCCCTCGGCCCGCTACGTACCTCCCGAGATGACCGGCTATGCCGCGCTGGACGGCTACGGCGACTGGCAGGAAGACCCGGGCTACGGCGCGGTTTGGTTCCCGCGCGTGGTCGCGGCCGACTGGGCGCCCTACAGCGCTGGCCACTGGGCCTGGGTGGCGCCGTGGGGATGGAGCTGGTGCGACGACGCGCCCTGGGGCTTCGCGCCGTCCCACTATGGCCGCTGGGCTCGCGTCGGCGACCGCTGGGGCTGGATGCCCGGCCCGCGCGCGGTGCGTCCGGTGTACGCCCCCGCGGTGGTGGGCTTTATCGGCGGCGGCCCCGGCCCCGGCCGGAATGCCTCCCACGGCGGACCGGGGGTAGCCTGGTACCCGCTCGGCCCGCGCGAGTCCTATCGCCCGGTCTATGGCGCCAGCCCTGGCTATCTCAATCGCATCAACCGCTTCACCGTCAATAACGAGGTGGTCAACAACCACGTGCGCAACGTCTATGTCAACCGGGATGTGCCGGGCGCCGTCACCGGCATGCCGGCGCGCGCCTTCGTGCAGGGCCAGCGCGTGCCGCCCGGCGCGCGCAACGACGCATGGCGCAACCTGCCGCGCGGCGAGGCCAACGGCGCGCCGCCGCTGGCGCCGGTCAAGGCCAGCCTGCTAGGTGCGAATCCCGGGCGGYCCGCGCCGCCGGCGGTCATGCAGGGCTTCAACCGTCCCGCCATCGCGGCGCGCGCGCCGGGCCGTCCCGCCAGCGACGAACTGGCCCAGCGTTTTGCCCGTGGCGGCGGCACGGTGCCCGGCGCGGGGCCGGCCTGGCACGGTGGCGGCGGTGGCCCCGCCCCGAACCCGGGCGCGGCAGCCGGCCCGGTGCGCCTGAGCCAGGCCGCGCCGGCCTTCCACGGCCGCAATGCGGCGGGACCGGGCAGTCCCGCCAACCCGGCCAACCCCGCCAATCCTGCATTCAACCCGCAGCGGGCCGAGGGCGGTCCGCGCGGGGCGATGCCGCAGGGCTTCGTCAATTCCGATCGCGGTGGCCAGCCGCAACCGCAGCAGCAGATGCAGGGGCGGGGCTGGACCACGCGTCCGGACCAGGCGCACGGCCAGCAGGGCGATCCGCAGGCCTTCGCGCGCCAGCAGCAGGAGCGTCAGTTTGGCGAGCAGCAGCGCGCCCAGCAGGGAATGCAGCAACAGCAGGACATGCAGCGCCAGCAGCAGGAACGCCAGCGTGGTGACCAGCAGCGCGCGCAGCAGGGGATGCAGCAACAGCAAGAGATGCAGCGTCAGCAGCAGGAACGCCAGTTTGGCGAGCAGCAGCGCGCCCAGCAGGSGATGCAGCAACAGCAGGAGATGCAGCGCCAGCAGCAGGAGCGCCAGCGCGGCGAGCAGCAGCGTGCCCAGCAGGGGATGCAGCAACAGCAGGAGATGCAGCGCCAGCAGCAGGAGCGCCAGCGCGGCGACCAGCAGCGTGCCCAGCAGGGGATGCAGCAACAGCAGGACATGCAGCGCCAGCAGCAGGAACGCCAGTTTGGCGACCAGCAGCGCGCCCAGCAGGCAATGCAGCAACAGCAGGAGATGCAGCGCCAGCAGCAGGAACGCCAGCGCGGCGACCAGCAGCGCGCCCAGCAGGCAATGCGGCAACAGCAGG
>NZ_JBFTND010000394.1:0-6222 GCF_056397305.1 Cupriavidus sp. 05N40 | reverse complement strand
GCCAGGCGGCGCAAGGTGGCGTCGAGCACGTCGGCGGCATAGCGCTTGACCACTGCCACATCGGGCAAGGCGACCTCCCAGCGCGCGTCGGGATCGATGCGCTCGGGATCGAACCATGCATCGGCGCCGGCCAGCAGCGACGGCGCCCCGGCCACCTGGAGCGGCACGCCGTCGTGCTCACGCACGCGTACCTCGCGCAGGCACCACCACTCGGCATGCCAGGCGATATGCCCCAGCATCCACAATGGCGGCTCGGCGAAATCCTGGCGCTGCACATCCCAGCCCCGGCGGGTCTGGCCAAAGGCGGCGAGCCATGCCAGGGTCCGGTTGCGGGTCTCCACCAGCGCCTGCGCCAGGCCTTCTCGTGGCAAGCRCCGAGGGTCGGTCCAGACCGTCTTGCCGCCGTTGAAGTGAAGATCGGGAAGCATGGAAAAGCCGCTCATCGAAAAAACCTGCCGGTGAATGGGATCGCCCACGGTTGCATGGCCGCGCGCCGGAAGTACGGCGCGCATGCTTGGCGCGCCGCCCCCGTCGCGGGAACGCAGGCATTATGACACCCCTGCCGCCGGGGCTCCGGCGGCCCGCGGCGCCGGGCGTGGAACGCTCACGCCCGCGCGTGGAACACCGCGAACCACCCACGCGGGTCGGTCCACCATACGGGATCGTCGAATCCGGCTGCCCCGAGCAAGGCGGCAAAGTCGCGCGGGCGGTATTTATACGAGTCTTCGGTATGGATCGTCTCGCCCGCGCTGAACGCCCGGCTGCCTTCCGCCCAGCGCACGGTGACATCGCGCTCGGCACGCAGGTGCATCTGGATGCGCGAGCCCTGGCGGTCGAAGCTGGCGGCGTGGCGCCAGTCCTCGAGGGCGAAGTCACTGCCGACGATGCGGTTCAGGTTGCGCAGCACGTTGCGGTTGAAGGCGGCGGTCACCCCCAGCGGATCGTCGTAGGCCGCGACCAGCGCCTGCTCTTCCTTGAGCAGGTCCACGCCGATCAGCACGCCGTCGCCGCGGCCCGCGGCCGCACGCAGTCGCTGCAGCAAGGCCTGCGCCTGGTCTGGCGCGAAATTGCCGATGCTCGAGCCCGGGTAGAAGAACAGCCGGCGCCCGTGCCTGACCTCGGGCGGCAGGTCGAGCGGCGCGCACAGGTCGGCGCCAAGGCCGAGCATGGGAATCTGCGGATGCTGCTGCTGCAGGCAGAACAGGGTGGCGCGCAGGAATTCCACCGAGATGTCGAGCGCCACGTATTGCGCAGGCTGCAGGCTGCCGAACAGCCGCGCGGCCTTCTGGCAGTTGCCCGCACCGAGGTCGATCAGCACGCAGCTGCTGCCGGCGCGCGCGGCCATGGCGGGTGCAAAGGTGGAGAAGACGGCGGCCTCGGTACGCGTCGGGTAATACTCGGGCAGGTCGGTGATGGCCTCGAACAGGCGCGAGCCGAGCACGTCGTAGAAGAACTTGGGGCTGATGCTGGCGGCCTCGGCCAGCAGGCCTCGCGTGATTTCTCCGCGCAACGCGCCGTTGTCTTCGTGATACTGCTGGATGAAGTCCAGCCGCGGCACCGGATTGGGCAGCGCGATCCCGTTGGCGGCGACAGCACCGGCCTGGCTGCCGTTGGGTTTCAAGGATGCGCCGGAAGTGCGCTTGGCTTGGGGATGTTCGTGTCGTGGCTGCAGCGGGGTCGGGACGGCCGGCATGACGTTTCCTTGATGGTCGATGGGCGATGCATAAAACCCCCAGGGGCCCGCACGTCACGGCATGCGCGGGGCCGGCATGGCGCGCGCCTCCGGTGACGTCTGGAGCGCATCGGCCGATGCCGGTCTTCTAGGATAGATCGCAAAAACGGGCCCGCGGCGGAAAAACGCCTGAAGCGCTGGCTACGCCCCTGAATATGTACGCCATAAACCACATTTTTCATCGCACGGAAAGCGCGGCTTCGTTTATAATCCGCCTCAGCGTATTCATCGCGGGCTTGCCCGGATGGAACGTCCCTCAAAGGGGAGTAGCTCCSGGGCCCAGCCCTTAGCACAATCGTCATTCCGAGTCCTCAGGGCCTCCGGTTGTGCTGACCGCCAACAAGACAGCAATGTACAAACGGCGGTCGAGCAAGACCTTTGCAACCTGGTTTCATGGTTTGCAAAGGCGCCCCCAAGCTCCCGAACTTCATGTCTCCAGGCAAACACTGTGCGCAAGTGCAGCTTTTGGCTTCCGGCTATTCGTTTTTCGAGGAGATTTCATGGAATGGTTCACCGATCTGTTCACGATGCAGTTCCTGACGGCGCTGCTTTCCATCGTCGTCATTGACCTGGTGCTCGCGGGCGACAACGCCATCGTGATCGCGCTGGCCGCACGCAACCTGCCGCCCCAGTTGCAGAAGAAAGCCATTATCTGGGGTACGGTCGGCGCGGTGGTGGTGCGCTCGGCAATGACCATTGGCGTGGTCTGGCTGCTCAAGATCCCCGGCCTGCTGCTGATCGGTGGCCTGGCGTGGTGCTGGGCCTGCTGATCAGCATCCCGATCGTTGTGTGGGGCTCGAGCCTGGTCCTCAAGCTGATGGGCCGCTTCCCCTCGATCATCTACATTGGCGCCGGCGTGCTGGCCTTCACCGCGGTGAAGATGATCGTCAGCGAGCCGCTGGTGAAGGCGTTCTTCGACAGCAACGCCATGCTCTACTACGGCCTGTTCGTGCTGATCGTGGGCGGCGTGCTCGGCGCCGGCTACCTGAAGCAGAAGCGCCGCACTCCGGCGGCGGCCAGCCAGTAAGGCCGGCACAGGAAGCAGGCAGCGCCCGCCGGGGCGCTGCGCCCGGCAGACGGGCCGCCGCGAGGCGGCCCGTTTTTGCTTGGCGCCGCACCGGCGGCGACAGGAAGTCCCCCGGCCGCGTTTGCGATAAAATCGCACATCCTTCGGCAAGCCGCCCATCGTTCGGCAGCTTGCACTTCATGCCCACACCGCTGTCGCGTCACTTTCCCCAACACCCGCGCCGATGAAACAGTACCTCGACTTCATGCGCCATGTGCAAGAGCATGGCACCGAAAAAGCCGACCGCACCGGCACCGGCACGCGCTCCGTGTTCGGCTATCAGATGCGCTTCGACCTGCGCCAGGGCTTCCCGGTGGTGACCACCAAGAAGCTGCACCTGAAGTCGATCATCCACGAACTGCTGTGGTTCCTGCAGGGCTCGACCAACATCAAGTACCTGAAGGAGAACGGGGTCAGCATCTGGGACGAATGGGCTGACGAGAACGGCGAACTGGGCCCGGTCTACGGCTCGCAGTGGCGCGCCTGGCCGACGCCCGACGGCCGGCACATCGACCAGATCAGCGAGCTGATGGCGCAGATCCGCAGCAATCCGGATTCGCGCCGCCTGATCGTGTCGGCCTGGAACGTGGGCGAGATCCCGCAGATGAAGCTGCCGCCCTGCCACGCCTTCTTCCAGTTCTACGTGGCGGACGGGCGCCTGTCCTGCCAGCTGTACCAGCGCTCGGCCGATATCTTCCTGGGCGTCCCGTTCAACATCGCCTCCTACGCACTGCTCACGCACATGATTGCGCAGCAGACCGGCCTGGACGTGGGCGATTTCATCTGGACCGGCGGCGACTGCCACATCTACAGCAATCACGCCGAGCAGGTGGCGACGCAGCTGTCGCGCGAGCCGCGCCCGTTGCCGCGGCTTGTCATCAAGCGCCAGCCGCAGAGCATCTTCGACTACCGCTACGAGGATTTCGAGCTTGACGGCTACGAACCTCACCCGGCCATCAAGGCACCGGTGGCCGTATGACATTGCTGACCCTGATCGTGGCCAAGGCCCGCAACAATGTGATCGGCCGCGACAACGCGCTGCCGTGGCGCCTGCCCGAGGATCTCGCGCACTTCAAGCGCACCACCATGGGCGCCCCCATCCTGATGGGCCGCAAGACCTGGGAATCCATCGGCAGGCCGCTGCCGGGCCGCCGCAATATCGTGGTGAGCCGCAACCCCGACCTGCGCATCGAAGGATGCGAGGTGGCGAACTCGCTCGAAGAAGCGCAGCGGCTGTGCGCGGGCACGGCGCAGATCTTCCTGATCGGCGGCGCGCAGTTGTACGCCGAGGCCCTGCCCAGCGCCGACCGCCTGGTGGTGACGGAGATCGATGCGGATATCGAAGGCGACGCGGTTTTCCCGCCGATCGACCCGCGCCAGTGGCTGGCCACCGCACGCGAATCGCATCACTCCGAGGCCAATGGCTTCGACTACGCCTTCGTGACCTACGAGCGCCCGCCCTCCGGCGAGGAATAAACCGGGCCTGGAAGCAAGAACCGCGCGGCGGCCCTGGCAACAGGCCGCTGCGCGGTCGTTTGCAGCGCCCGCCTCAGTTGCCGGCGATGGTCATCTGCTCGATCAGGATCGAGCCGGTTTCCTTCGTGCCGCGCACCAGCGTATCGGCGCCGATGGCGACGATCTGGCGGAACATCCCGGCCATGCTGCCGGCAATGGTGATCTCTTCCACCGGATAGCGGATCTCGCCGTTCTCCACCCAATAGCCCGAGGCACCGCGCGAATAGTCGCCGGTGACGTAGTTCACGCCCTGCCCCATCAGCTCCGTGACCAGCAGGCCGGTGCCGAGCTTGCGCAGCATGCCGGCGAAATCGTCGTCGGGCGTGGTCAGCTTGCTGGACAGCGTCAGGTTATGCGAGCCGCCGGCATTGCCGGTGGTCTTCATGCCCAGCTTGCGCGCCGAATAGGTGGAAAGGAAGTAGCCCTCCACCACGCCGCCGCGGACCACGTCGCGCGCATGGGTCCTCACGCCTTCCTCGTCGAACGGCGCGCTGCCCATGGCGCCCGGCAGGTGCGGCTGCTCGTGGATATGGATGTGCGGGGCGAACACGGCCTTGCCCAGCGTGTCGTAGAGGAACGTCGACTTGCGGTACAGCGCGCCGCCCGACACCGCCTGCACGAAGGCGCCCAGCAGGCCTGCCGCCAGCGGCGCCTCGAACAGTACCGGGCAACGGCGCGTGGAAAGCTTGCGCGAACCCAGGCGTGCCAGCGAGCGCTCGGCGGCATAGCGGCCGATATCCTCGGGCGCGGCCAGCGCGCCGGGAGCCCGCTTGGACGAGTACCAGTCGTCGCGCTGCATGCCGCTGCCGGTGCCGGCGATCGGCGCGCAGGAGATGAAGTGGCGCGAGTACGGGTAGCCGCCCGTGAAGCCGCGCGAGGTGGCCAGCACGAACTGCGAATGCTGGGCCGACACGCTGGCGCCATCGCTGTTGCGGATGCGCGGCGAGACGGCGAAGGCGGCGGCCTCGGCGCGGCACGCCAGCTCGATGGCCTGCGCGGCGTCGATGTTCCACGGATGGAACAGGTCGAGATCACGCGGGTTGTGTTCGAGCACCGTGACGCCCACCACCTTGTCGCGGTTCTGCTCGATAGTCTCCACCTCGCCCTTGCGTACCGAGACCGACAAGCCGCTGCCTTCGGAGATCTCGGTGGCCGCGTCGGTGGCGCCCAGTTCGCGTGCCACCCGCAGCACATCGGCGGCCATCTCGCTGAGCTGAGCCTGGGTATAGGTGAAATGGGCGGTCTGGTCTGCGGATTGATCCATTGTGGGCGCGGTCATCAAAAGTCCAAACAAGAATCATAGCAAGATAAAATGCCACCCATGACGCGAAACTCCCGCACCTCCCCCCGGAACGCCTCCGGCTTCCCCGGCCAGTTCGCCCCCGAACCGGACGAAGACGACCTGCCCAAGAGCAAGTCACAGAAAAAACGCGATATGCTCGCCCTGCAAGACCTGGGCGTGGAACTCGAAGCGCTGCCCAAGGATCGCCTGGCGCGCGTACCCATGCCCGAAGCGCTGGCCGACGCCATCCGCGATGCGCGCCGCATCACCAACCACGAAGGCAAGCGCCGCCAGATGCAGTTCGTGGGCAAGGTCATGCGCAGGCTGGACGACGCCGAGGTCGATGCCATCCAGCGCGTGCTGGAAGCCTTCAAGGGCGCCAGCAAGTCCGAGACGGCCAAGCTGCACCTGGTCGAGCGCTGGCGCGAACTGCTGCTGGCCGATGACGCCGCGCTGACGAAGTTCCTGGCCGAACACCCCGATACCGATGTGCAGGCGCTGCGCAACATCATCCGCAATGCCCGCAAGGAACGCGAACTGAGCAAGCCGCCGCGCTATTTCCGCGAGTTGTTCCAGGCGGTCAAGAGTGCGCTGGACGGCACCCAGGCAGCCGCCGGCGAAGCCGAG
>NZ_JBFTND010000393.1:0-3055 GCF_056397305.1 Cupriavidus sp. 05N40 | reverse complement strand
CGCCGGACACCCCGGCCGCGCCGGCCACGCGCGACACATTCGCCGCGCCCGCGGCCAGGCCCTGACCTGGCCGTTCAGCTGCCCGCGGGCCGCTTCATCCGGCACATCGACGGCATGCTCAGGTCCGGTCCCGGGGTCATGCTGTCGAAGCGAAAGCCGTACTGGGTGCCCTCCACGCCAACCTTGACCGTCTTGCCGTCCACCGGCGCGATGGTGGACACCACCTGGGGCAGCAGCAACTGGTGATCGCTCTTGCGCATCATCACTTCGCCGACCGCAGAGCGATACTGCATGCCTTCCAGCGCCAGCGCGATGCTGGCCGCTTCGTCGGACTGCGCGCGGCGCATCGCTTCGGTGAGCATCTGCACGGCGATCAGCACGCGCGGCGCGAAATACTCGCCGGCGGAGGTTTGCCGCACGCGCGCGGCAAGCGCGTTGAGCGCGGGGTCGTCGCCGTTGGGCAAGTATTCAGCCACCCAGGTCAGGTGTGCGTTCTTCGCCTGTGCCACCGCCGTGACCGTGCCCGGCGCGCCGCCGCCGCTGTGGTTGATGTAGTTCAGCTCATAGCCGGCGTCGCCGGCCGCCTTGACCAGCAGGCTCAGGTCCTGGCCCCAGTTGCCCGTGATCACGGTGTCGGCGCCGCTGGCCTTGATCATGCTGACATAGGGCGAGAAGTCCTTGACCCTGGCCATCGGGTGCAGCGCCTCGCCGACGAACTCCACGTCGGGCCGGACATTCGAGATCATCTGCCGGCCCAGTGCCGCCCACACGCGGCCCTGCGTGTAGTCCTGGTTCAGCAGGAAGACCTTGTGCATGGACTTGTCGCCGCGCGCGAAATTGGCCAGCGCGCGCATCTTCATGGCCGTGTTCGCCTCGGTGGAGAACAGCCAGAAACTGCAGCGCATGCCGGTCAGGTCGGGATCGAGCGAGGCGTAGTTGATGATCAGGACCCGCTGGCCGGGGTTGCGCTCGTTGTGGCGGTTGGCGGCTTCGGCCAGGGCGCTCACCACCGGCGAGCCCGAGGCGCCGGTGAAGATGATGCGTGCGCCGGCATCGATGGCGGCTTGCAGCGCGGTCAGGCTGGCTTGCGGAGACAGCTTGTTGTCAAAGGTGAGCAACTCGTAGTTGCGCCCCAGCGCGCCGCCCTGGGCATTGGCGTCGTCGAGCGCGAACTTCAGGTTGGCCAGGAAGATCTCGCCGACATTGGCCAGCGGGCCGGAGAGCTGGTCGATGAACGCGACCTTGATGGGTCCMGTGCCGGCCGCCGGCGCCTGCCGGACGTCCGGCTGCGCTGCCTGGGCATGTGCCTGCAGCGGCAGCGCGCCGGCCAGTGCGAATGCCGCCAACGCGGCCACGCGCCGCGCGATCCTGGCGGCTGCGCCGGCCAGGCGCATCAAATCATGAAGCATTGCCGATCCCCTCTCCCATTGCTTACCAGCGATATTACCGCTGCTCACCAGGTATCGATGAAACGGCGTGCCGGCGCCGCCTCCGCGCCGCGTACGGCCGGCACCGAAGCCAGGCCGCGCAGCAGCCACTGGCGCGTATCGGCGGGGTCGATCACCGCGTCGATTTCCAGGTGGCTCGCCATGTTGAGCGCGCGCCCGCGCTGGTACGCCGCATCCACCATGCGTGCGAACAGGGCTTCGCGCTCGGCCGGATCGGCCACCGCCTCCAGCTCCTTGCGAAAGCCCAGCCGGATCGACCCTTCGATTCCCATCGCGCCGAACTCGCCGCTGGGCCAGGCGGCGGTGAAGAACGGCGCGGCGAAGCTGCCGCCCGCCATGGCCTGCGCGCCCAGGCCGTAGCCCTTGCGCAGCACCACCGTGAAAAACGGCACGCGCAACGCGCCGGCCGTCACGAACAGGCGCGACACGTGGCGCACGGTGGCGGTCTTCTCGGCCTCCGGGCCCACCATGAAGCCGGGCGTATCGCACAGCGAGACGATGGGCAGGCCGTGCGCGTCGCACAGCTGCATGAAGCGGGCGGCCTTGTCGGCGGCCGCCGCATCGATGGCGCCGCCAAGGTGGCGCGGGTTGTTGGCGATGCAGCCGAAGGCCCGTCCTTCGATGCGGATCAGCGCGGTGATCATGCCGGTACCGAAGGCGGCGCGCAGCTCCAGCACCGAACCCTGGTCCGCAAGGGTTGCCAGCACGTGGCGCATGTCGTAGCTGCGCAGCCGGTTCTCGGGGATCGCGTGGCGCAGCGCGCGCGCGTCGCCCGCCTCCCACGCCGCCAGGTCGCCCTGGAAGTAGGACAGGTAGCGCTGCGCGGCTGCCACCGCGGCCGGCTCGTCGTCGACCAGGACATCGATCACGCCGTTGGGCGCCTGCACGCTGACCGGCCCGACCTCCTCCGGCGCGAACACGCCCAGGCCGCCGCCCTCGATCATGGCCGGGCCGCCCATGCCAATGGTGGCGTCGCGGGTGGCGATGATGACATCGGCGCAGCCGAGCAGCGCGGCGTTGCCGGCAAAGCAGCGGCCGGAGACGATGCCCACCAGCGGCACCTGGCCGGACAGCCGCGCGAACTGGATGAACGAGGTGCAGTCCAGCCCGGCCACCACCGGCATGTCGGTGTCGCCGGGGCGGCCGCCGCCGCCTTCGGCGAACAGCACCACCGGCAGCTGCCACTGGCGGGCCAGCCCCAGCATGCGGTCCAGCTTCTTGTGGCCGTAGAAGCCCTGCGTGCCGGCCAGCACCGTGTAGTCGTAGGCCAGCACCATGCAGCGGGCGTCCCCGGCTGGGACGTGCGCGGCATTGACGGTGCCGATGCCGGTGACGATGCCGTCGGCCGGCGTGGCGCGTTCCAGGTCTGCCACGCTGCGGCGCTGCCGCTGCGCGGCGATGGCCAGCGCGCCGTACTCGATGAAGGAGCCTTCGTCGCACAGCTGCGCGATATTCTCGCGCGCGGTGCGTGCGCCGCGGGCATGGCGCCTGGCCACTGCTTCGGGGCGCGCGGCATCGAGCGTCAGCGCCTGGCGCGCCAGCGCGTCGCGCAGGTCGGCGCGGATGTGGCCGGGGTCCAGCGCGGCGTCGGCTTCGTGCGCATGGTC
>NZ_JBFTND010000392.1:0-3066 GCF_056397305.1 Cupriavidus sp. 05N40 | reverse complement strand
GAGCCGAACAGCGCCGCCCAGCGCACGTAGCAGCGACTGCGATCGGACCCGGAGGCAAGGACTAGCAAGCCAAAGAAGATCGGCAGCCAGATAGCGAAAGACAGAACCATTTTCTTGTTTTCCTTACTTGGCGCCCACCGTGGCGAACGAGGTGCCGAACACCGTCAGCGACAGCAACACCAGCATGCCCAGGATCATGGCGAATGCGTAGTGGTAGATGTAACCGGACTGCAGGTAGCGGCTCACCGAAGCAAACCAGCCCACCACGCGCGCCGCGCCGTTGACCACCAGGCCGTCGATCAGGCCCTGGTCGCCGCCCTTCCAGAGGCCGGTGCCCAGCAGGCGGGCACCGCGTGCGAACACGGCTTCGTTGATGGCGTCCATGTAGTACTTGTTGTCGAGCAGCGTGTACAGGCCCGAGCAACGTTGCTTGATGGCAGCCGGGATATCCGGGCGCTTCATGTAGAAGAACCACGACAGCACCACGCCCGCGATGGCCAGCCACAGCACCGGCGTGGTCAGCGAATGCACGCCCATCGCCACCCAGCCGTGGAAGGCTTCGGCCAGCTCTTCCATCGCATGATGGTTCTCGCCGACGTAGATCACGTTCTTGAAGGCCACGCCGTTCTTGAAGAAGTCGCCGAACAGCATCGGGCCGATGGCGATCGCACCGATCACCACCGAGGGGATGGCCAGCATCACCAGCGGCAGGGTCACCACCCACGGCGACTCGTGCGGCTTTTCGCCGGGCGCCAGGCCATGGTGATGGTCGGCCGAGACTTCCTCGTCTTCGTGGTCGCCATGGTGGTTGTGCTGATCGTGGTTCTCCTTGCCGAAGCGCTCTTCGCCGTGGAACACCAGGAAGTACATGCGGAAGGAATAGAACGCCGTGACGAACACACCGGCCAGCACCGCGAAGTAGGCAAAGCCCGAGCCCGCGATATGGGATTCGGCCACGGCCTCGATGATCGAGTCCTTGGAGTAGAAGCCCGCGAAGAACGGCGTGCCGATCAGCGCCAGCGAACCGACCAGCGAGGTGATCCAGGTGATCGGCATGTACTTGCGCAGGCCGCCCATGTTGCGGATGTCCTGGTCATGGTGCATGCCGATGATGACCGAGCCGGCCGCGAGGAACAGCAGCGCCTTGAAGAAGGCGTGCGTCATCAGGTGGAACACCGCCACCGAGTAGGCCGACGCGCCCAGCGCGACGGTCATGTAGCCAAGCTGCGACAGCGTGGAGTAAGCCACCACGCGCTTGATGTCGTTCTGGATGATGCCCAGGAAGCCCATGAACAGCGCCGTGATCGCACCGATCACCAGCACGAAGGACAGCGCGGTGTCGGACAGCTCGAACAGCGGCGACATGCGCGCGACCATGAAGATGCCGGCCGTCACCATGGTGGCGGCGTGGATCAGCGCGGAGATCGGGGTCGGGCCTTCCATCGAGTCGGGCAGCCACACGTGCAGCGGGAACTGGGCCGACTTGCCCATGGCACCGATGAACAGGCAGATGCAGGCGACCGTGATCATCAGCCAGTCGGTACCCGGGAAGATCACCGTGGCGAGCTGCTCGCGCGCGCCGAACACGTCCGTGTAGTTCATGCTGCCGCTGTAGGCCAGCAGCAGACCGATGCCGAGGATGAAGCCGAAGTCGCCGACGCGGTTGACCAGGAACGCCTTCAGGTTGGCGAAGATCGCGGTCGGGCGGGTGTACCAGAAGCCGATCAGCAGGTAGGACACCAGGCCCACCGCTTCCCAGCCGAAGAACAGCTGCAGGAAGTTGTTGCTCATGACCAGCATGAGCATCGAGAAGGTGAACAGCGAGATGTAGGCGAAGAAGCGGTTGTAGCCGGGGTCTTCCGCCATGTAGCCGACGGTGTAGATGTGCACCATCAGCGAGACGAAGGTCACCACCACCATCATCATCGCGGTGAGCGAGTCGACCAGGAAGCCCACTTCCATCTTGAGGCTGCCGATCGTCATCCACTCGTACACGGTGGCGTTGAAGCTCGCGCCGTTCAGCACGTCCATCAGCACGATGATCGACAGCAGGCAGGAGATCGCCACGCCGAGGATCGTCACGGTGTGGGCCAGCGAGCGGCCGGCGCGCGTCTCCGAGGAGAACGTGCTGAAGAACTTGGTGCCGAACAGGCCGGCGATGGCTGCACCGGCTAGCGGTGCGAGCGGGATCGCCAGTAGCAGGTTGGGGTCGAGCGTGGTTGCCATAGGACGCTTAGTGGTGTGCGGTCGGAGAACGGTCTTGGTTCATAACGTAGCGATGCGGATCAGCCCTTGAGGGTGTCCATGTCGTCCACGTTGATCGTGTCCAGGTTGCGGAACAGCACGACCAGGATTGCCAGACCGATTGCCGACTCGGCCGCGGCCACCGTGAGGATGAAGAAAACGAAAACCTGACCAGCCAGGTCGCCCAGGTAGTGCGAGAAGGCGACGAAGTTCATATTGACCGCAAGCAGCATCAGCTCGATCGCCATCAGCAGCACGATCACGTTCTTGCGGTTCAGGAAAATACCAACGATGCTGATGGCGAAAAGGATCGCACCGAGCACGAGGAAATGGGCGAGAGATAGCACAGCGTTTCTCCGGGCTTCAGTTCTTGTTCGCGGCAGCGGCGGCGTCTTGCGCCTTGGCTTCCGTCGGCATCGAGACCAGGCGCACGCGGTCCTGGCGGCGGGTGCGCAGCTGCTCGCCCACGTCTTGTGCCTTGTTGTCCTTGCGGCGGCGCAGCGTCAGCGCGACGGCGGCGATGATCGCCACCAGCAGGATGATGCCGGCCACTTCGAAGGCGTAGATATAGTCCGTGTAGATCAGCTTGCCGAGCGCCGCGGTATTCGAGTAGTCCGGGCCTTGCGCGACGTTGTTCAGCGGCGTGGTGGTGCCGATGAAGTTGCGCACCAGCACGGTGGCCATCTCGGCGATGATCAGCGCGCCGACCACCGAAGCCAGCGGCACATAGGTCCAGAAGTCCCGTCGCAGGTGCTCGATGTCGATATCGATCATCATCACCACGAACAGGAACAGCACCATCACGGCGCCCACGTACACCAG
>NZ_JBFTND010000391.1:0-3084 GCF_056397305.1 Cupriavidus sp. 05N40 | reverse complement strand
GAGCTATTCGAAGTTGCAGGACGGAGGTCGCCGGCGCAGGATCGGAAGCTATGCGCGCATTTTAGGTACCTCATTGTCCCCTCAGCAGAGGTCCGGTCGTCCGCCCCCGCTTTGGCGCGGTCTCCGGATCAGGCGGCGAACCGCCGTCGACTATCCCCCGCTCTTGCGCAGCGATGGCGCACCGCCCACACAGCCCCTACCAATGCAGTCTTTCCCGCCGCGCGGACTGCAGTCGTACATTGTTCGAGGACTGCATCCTCAGGATAGAGCGATAGTTCAGCGGCACAGCCCAGCGTCACCACAATGTCCAAGACCGATGCGCTGTCCATGGCATTGCGCAGGAGCGCGCCGAGTACGCGCTCCGTTCCTTCGTCTCGACTTTCATCAGACTCGTTCGCCGCGCGGCGCAAGCTTTTTACCATTGCACGGATATAGTGCAAAAGGTCAGCCGAAGTGGGATTCTCGACGCAACGACCGACTGTGCCTCGTGGAACATCGGTCTTGATCGACTTTGCGAAATGCACCATGCCTAGCTGAGGTGCGGTTTGGGATGCATGTCTCACCGGCCATTCCGATAGTGTTCGGTCGGTGTCCACGTAGATCTCATCGCTGCAGATCTGGCCTGAAATCGCGGAGGTGCACTCAGGGCTTGGTTGCGTTCTCTCTGCCTCTGCAACTTGCCCTTGAGCGCTAGAGGCATTCGGCCCTTCCGCGAATAGTTGCATATAGTCCTCCATACGTGCGTCGTCGTGCAAATTCAGCAGGTGTACTCCATTGGAGCCGCATTCTTTGATAGGATCCAGAGCGCTTTCGCGAATTTTTATTCGCCAAAGAAGATTAAAAAATGATAGAGACCCACAATTTGTTGCTTGGTGGCGGTGGTCGAGGAACTCCATTTAGCGAAGGCGGCTGATCGTCTGGATGTAGCGCTGTCGGCATTTATCAGTCCGATTCCAGATCGGCCGTTTAGCAGCGCGAGGCTTGGCGGAGGTGACGAGAATCGGATTTCGCAGCTCTTGCCTCGACGTATCATTTGGCCAACGGCCTTGGCGTCATGTGCGAACTAACACCATGCCCGAAAAACGGTACCAATAATCGCCTTCAGCTCGTTTCGTATCTCACGCACGTAGCAATCCCCGTCCGGAGTGAGAGCAACACGTTTGCTAAGGCGTTGGAACGGCGATACGCCTGGCCGGTCCTCTAGCGCGTGGATCTGCCTGGAGACAGCGCTTTCGGTAACCTTTAGCTCTGCCGCCGTCCGGGTAAAGCTCTCGAATCGAGCGGCGCTCTCTAGCATCTGCAGGGCAGTCAAACTCGACAATCTCATGGCAACCTTCGTCGAGCTAGGGCGGTAAGAAAATATTGCAATAGATGGCTCTTGGCAAAGTGGCTGAGGCGGAACCCAACCGAAAGCGCGACCCGAGCAAGGGTTTATCGCTGCCAGAGGATTGGGTGCAGTCGGCTCCGAAGCGTCACAAGCTCGTCGGCTAACTGAATGAAGATGACGGTTGACGCGTTATTGAGCGTCGCGGCTGCTTCCAGATTGGTGCCGTCTTGCGCAAGTGGCTGCTCATGATTCAAATCGTCCGCCAAACGTTCAAATTGCGTACGAAGCCTGCCTCCAGGCGATGAGTGCGAAACGAACGGATCGCATGGGTAGGTCCCGAAGTTCTGTTTTGGAAAGGATGCAAGAACTTCCAGAAGGCACACACACATGCGCAGACTATGCTGCACGTCCTCAAAGGCGCTCGCGCGCATGGAGCACTCCTTTGCTGCCGACGCCATGAGTGAGCGAAGCTGAATGAGCTCCACGTTCAGGCGACTAGTGCACCGTTTCAGGTCAGCATGGCCAACTTCATCGCCTCCCACCGTAGCGACCAGATATCCTCCTTGCCGCAAAAGCTGCCCTAGCTGAAGCTTCCACGCGTGTAATGCATAAGAAGGCAATGCTATTGACAGCAGAAGAGCAATCGTCGTCCCGATAAGAACGTTGATGGTCCTCCACAGGCCTTCCGAAAGATCGTTCGTACCATGTCCTGCTGCAATCACGATGGTGACGCCAGCAAGAAGCGCAACGTAGCCACCCGTACCGATAGCATGGTAGGCACAGTAGGCACACGTTGCCGCTAGCAACAGGTATGTGACACCCGGAGTCGACAGATAGTGTTGCTGGGCGACGAGGAGCAACCCGATGAACGCACCGAGAAGCGTACCCTTCGCACGCTCAATCCCTCGCGTGCGGATATTCCCATGGTGCTGGAAGCCGCCAATAACGACTAGCACGGTAATAGTTGCCCAGTCACCGTGCGGCAGTTTCAAACCTGTTGTCAGGCCAATCGACGCCAGAACCGCCAGCCCGACGCGCAACGCGTGGAATGATTTCGCCTGGCGCAAGTGGCCGAAGGGGTCAAGAATCCGCCCGATATGGCGACGCAATGTATCCAACGCCATCTCCAAACCAAGTGTGACCGAACGCCGGTTTCAGCTCTTTTACACCTCGCTCTCCAAACCTGCCATGCACAAATACTTGAGCTCGGTGTAGTCATCCAGACCATATTTGGAGCCCTCCCTGCCGTATCCCGACTGCTTGATTCCGCCGAAGGGTACGGTTGCGGATGAGATCAGACCTGCATTGATTCCAACCATGCCGCACTCGAGGGCCTCGCTGACTCGCCAGGCCCGGGCCAGCGAGCGGGTAAAGACATATCCCGCTAATCCATACTCGGTGCTATTCGCAATCTCGATGGCTTCTTCCTCGTCACGGAATGTATAGAGGGCTGCCAACGGTCCAAAGATCTCATCTGTCGCGACTCGGGCACCAGGGCGTACCCGGCTCAGTACGGTCGGGGAGAAGCAAAGCTCCCCGATCGGATCGGGCGATCCCCCACAGAGCAAATTTGCTCCGCCAGCCACTGCGTCGTCGACAAGAACTTGCATACGCTCGTGCGCGTTGTAGTCAATGAGCGGGCCCTGGTCAACGCCCGTCGCCATGCCGTCCCCTACGCGCAACTTCGTGACTTCCGCAGCCAGCCGCTCTGCGAACGCGTCATGAATCGACTCCTGGACGAGAATGCGATTGGTGCA
>NZ_JBFTND010000390.1:0-3110 GCF_056397305.1 Cupriavidus sp. 05N40 | reverse complement strand
CTTTAAGTGGCGCGTGCGATCTGTGTTCTGTAAGGCAGCTTGGAGTAAACAGGCCGATCGGTGACGCTCCCGTTAGCCGACGGGATGCAAATCGACGCGTAGCGGCATTCAGAGGCCGAACCAGTTCGCCAGCCGCAAACCAGCCAACTCCGCAAAATCCTTCGTATTACGCGTCACCAGGGTTAGCCCGTGCGCTATCGCAACCGATGCAATCTGCCCATCCACGAATGGCAATGTGAATCCAGCCCGCTCGCGCGACTGGCGCAGCTCTGCGTGGATCCGCGCTGCGGCAGCGTCATAAGGCAAGACTGGCAAAGTGCCCACGACATCTTGCACAAAACGGCCAATAGCGTCCTTCCGTTGGTCATCCGGCATGCGCAACCAACCAAAACGGAGCTCGTGCCAGACCGGGGCTGAAATGGCTAGCTCCCCCTCGTAGCGGGCCAAATTTTCCATTACCGCGACGTCTGGTCTCGGCCGCATGGCCTCTGAAACAATGTTGATGTCCAGCAACCAGCTCACGGCGCTCACCATGAGAATTCTCTTCCCCCATCGGGTTGACGTAATTGCGCGAAGGGATCGGTCTCATCCTCCCCTGTCACATGTCTTTGGCGCCACTCGGTCAAACGCGCAGAAAAGCCAGAGGAAGACCCAACCAGCTGCCGATATTGTGACCACGACATCAAGACGCCGGCAGCCTGCCCGCGCCGGGAGATCACCAGGGGCTCTTGTGCCACTTCCACTCCGCGGAGCGCATCGGCGAGATGCGCTCTTGCCTCAGAGAACGGGATAGTCTGCATGGAAAGGTGCTCCTTGCTTGATGTGTACATTTCAATTGTACATTAGGAGAGGGAATCAAGCAGAAGTTCCAAGTCAAGGCGCGCCCCTTGTTTCCGCGACACCGAGGGCGGGGATTCGGAACGGCACCTGGATCAGTTCTCGAGATCATTCCGGGCATAGCTGACGGGGTTGGAGCTGGGCTACGAGTTGCAGGCATGGCGGGATTGACTGTGTTCGAACCGCCGATCGAAATCCCCGGCTTTACCCAGAACCGCCGCCTGGCACGAACGCACGCATCGCGACGCTGCGCATCGTTGGCTGCGAGACCTGCTGTTCGAGACCAGCGCCGATACTCGGGGTCATGCACGAGCTGGCGCGTAGCGCCACTCAGGGCCCCGTGAACAACTACACCACGCCGGTCATATTCTGGTTACCCAGCCCCTTCTGGCCATACGCGAGCGCGGCGCGCATGGCCTGCACGGCCTCCGCATGCTGCCCCGCGCTATGCAGGGCGAGCGCCAGCATCACTGGAATCTGGACGGACAGGTACTGCATACCCGCCGCACGCAACTCCGCTTGGACACCCTGCAGGAAGGGCATGGCTCGCGTTCGCGGCGGCGCCAGCTTCTTGCGCCTACATTGCCGAAGACCTGGACTGGACTACCCCCCCCACTTAGGGAGGATCCTTGCCAACGCCGCAACGATACGCGGATCATTGCGTTGGCGATGCTTGTTTCTTCAAGCTGACGACGAATCTCGCCTTCCCACAAGCAACGACTCGCGAAGGGAATCGCAGGCCTGAGAGTGACACGTGTAGTTCCAAGCATTCGTGCCTGCCCTCGATTTCCGTCTCAGTGATGCCGAAATCGCTGACCTAGCCACCTTCATCCGGAGCGCCTGGGGAAACCGCGGCGCGCAGGTGGAGGGCAATCGCGTTACTCGACTCCGCCGCGAACTGCGGGCCGAGCCTGGCCCGGCAGGCGCGAGATGAATTCAACCAAGGAGCCTGCCATGTCGACAATCTCAAGACGTTCCTTCGTCCAGTCCATCGGTGCCGCAACACTCGCGCCGGGCGTATTGCTCGCCTCGTCCGAGGCTGAGGCTGCGGCCGAAAGCGCCGCACCGCCCCAGGGGGGCGGTGCGAACTACGCCGATTACAAGCATATCCAGGTCACCCAGGACCGCGGCGTCGCCACCGTTACGTTGAACTACCCGCCGTTCAACCTGCTCGACGAGGTCCTGTCGGAGGAGTTCGACGGGCTGACCCGACAACTGGAACAGGATGCGAGCGTACGCGTCGTCATCCTGCAGAGCGCCGTGCCGAAGTTCTTTATCGCGCACTCAGGCCTGCACCGTGTCGGCTCGGCGCCGAAGACGACTTCGAATACACGCACCTTCCGCCTGACCCAGATGCTTGGCGAGCGCCTGCGCAACATGCCCAAGGCTGTGATCGCCAAGGTCGAAGGCATCGCCCGTGGCGGCGGCTGCGAGATCGCGCTAGCCGCGGACATGTGTTTCGCCGCGACCGGCAAGGCTGTGTTCGGCCAACCGGAAGTCGTCTGCGGACTCGTCCCTGGCGGCGGCAATACACAGCGCCTGCCGCGGCGCATGGGGCGCGCACGCGCCCTCGAGGTGCTGCTGGTCGGCGGAGACTTCTCGGCGGAACTGGCCGACCACTACGGCTATATCAATCGTGCACTGCCGGCCGGGGAACTGGGGCCATTCGTGGACAAGCTCGCACGCCGCATTGCGACCTTCCCCCCGACCACGATCGCCCACCTGAAAAAGGCCGTGGACATGGGGTCGGACACCTCCTTCTCCGAAGGGTTGTTGGTAGAAGCGCACGAGGCCGATCTTTGCGTAGCCAACGAAGCGATACAGGCGCGCGTGAAGGCGATACTAAAAGCCGGCGCCGAGACCTACGAAGGCGAACTCCACTTCCCCGAACTCTCCGCGAAGCTGCCGCCCGCCGATTAAGCGATCGACCTGCCTCCGAACGGTGGCTGCCGGTGCAAAAGCCGGTAAAAACCAAGCTCCAAAACCCGTTATTCTTTCAGAAGGAAGCCCATCATGACGTCCCAGACCGACAGCAAGCAGCCGACGCCTGATCCAGCCGAGCGCAAGGCGTTCTTTCCCTCCCCTTACTCACTCGCACAATTCACATCGCCAAAGTCTGATCTCTCCGATGCCGACTATCCGGACGCTTATCAGGGCGGCCGCTGGAAAGTACTGCTAGTCGCCGCGGATGAGCGCTATCTGCTGACCGGAAACGGTACCTTCTTTTCGACTGGCAACCATCCCGTCGAGACCCTCCTGCCCATGTATCACCT
>NZ_JBFTND010000389.1:0-3134 GCF_056397305.1 Cupriavidus sp. 05N40 | reverse complement strand
CCGCGATACACCGGCGACTGCTTCGATATCCTCGAGATGTATCGTCTCTCTGAAGTTGGTTTCGATAAAGATCTTGGCGCGCGCGACGTATCCCGGGATCCTTGCACCCAGGGCCCTTCCGATCTGATCCGAATAGTTGCTTGGCTGGGCGATCAGGAGGCCCTTCAGCAGGGCCATCTCGATATCTCGGCTAAAAGTGCCGCAGCCGTATAGCTCTCTCGCGCATTCGACCTCACTGATGTAATGCTTGACCATCCTCCACCAGGCGCCGGCACTTCCCTCATTGCCCTTGATGCATGGCTCAAAGACCAGCAGTGCTTCAGTATGCTGTCCGAGAATCTCTTCGAGCACCCTCTCCAATGACTCTCGGGATATCGTGACAAGGATCTTCTTGCAGTTCCCGGTAATGTCCATCTGCAATGGCTGTTCTGGCGATACCGCAACGCCGCAGTCGATGTTCGATAACAGCGAACCCTGGGGACCCCTCAACTCCTGCTCGCCGGAAACCGGGATGCTGATGCTGTACGTCTTGAGAATCTCCCTGGCGCCAACATCCACGGTGATGTCCGTACCGTGCTCGATATACCCAACCGTGGTCGACATGCCCTTTAGCACTTGTCCGCTGTAACGAAACCTGAAACGATCAGGTGTCGGGATATGAACCGAATGCGGCCCGCAAAGCGCTTCTGAGAACGACCATGCTGCCTTGAGGTCTAGCTCGGCAGCCAGGATGGTGTCGTCGGCATAAAACTGGCTTTCCATCATGAACTCTGTGTACTAAATCAGTGGCGCGAAGCATGGGATGGGTTCGGCTAACCGCAACGCAAGTTCCATTCCTTTCTTCCGGCCAGCTAACTGCGCAAATATGGACCCACCAAGGGATGCTCTGCATGGCTCGTGCGCCTCAACTGAGGCCGACCGCACTATCGGGTTGCCTGCATACACCCGCCACACCAAGTTGCAGCGGGCTCCGCACTCAGATATGGAATACTTTATGTATAAAGTATTAGCGTACCCACTCTGCAACTTCTGGAGCATCAGCGTTTACCCGTGTCGTGAACGCCGACAAATCACGTAGTGGCCTTGCTCATTGCCCTCCACAACACCTTCGTCGCCTGCCGCAACGCCTCCTGGTCCGGCAGCCCCGGCCCTCCTCGCCGGCAAAAGATCATCAATCCCTGAGCGTGCGCTTCTATCAGCGTCGCTCGAATGGCGCACTCTTCCGCCGGCAAGGACGGGTTGATCGCCGCGATCAGATCGTGCCAGATCTGCTGGAACTGTTTGTTCCCCTCCCCCACAAGTTCCTTCACCGAAGGGTCGTGCTCGGCAAGCGTCCAGCACTCGAGAACAAATGGCGTTACGTTGGAACTTGCGGCAAGAACCTCATCAAAGAATTCATCGATGATCGTATTCAACCGATCTTCAGGCGATTGCAGCTTATTGGAACTCAGCTTCGCGTAACGTTCGATGTAACGACCGTACATTTCGCGGATCGTTGCCGTCAGCAATTGTTCTCGTGTGGCGAAATAGTGCTGCAATGTACTAAGCCGGATTCCGACTTCCCCAGCTACCCGGTTGATGCTGTAACCGCCATACCCCTCTTCCGCAAATACCTTGATCGAAGCCTCAATCAACTCCGGAACGCGACTTGCGCGATTCCCTCGCAGTCTTGTCCGCGCTTCCGTTTTCTTCCCATAAATATCCGCTGAAGTAAACTCGATCTTTTTCACTTTATTTCGTCAAAATAGATTTCCATTTATCCATTCCACCCGGCCTTGCCTGCAGATCAGTTCAAACGGCCGAACGCCGGGTCATTTCCCCCGTCTCCGCAGGACGAGGGATTAGCCAGGTCCTGGCGAGAGCCTTGATCAAACCAATTCCAGTACGCAACGCAGCTCGGGGGTCACGCAAACAGTTCTCAACCTGTGAGCTACGGCTCTGGCCATAAATACACCATGTACAAAAGTGCTCACAATTGTTCGTAATCAGATTGTATTGATGCTCGCCAAGGCGGGAACAGGCTCGCTCTACGGTTTCCATCGGTGAAAAGGCTGGAAGCGCCTGGAATTCGATCTGGAGATCCTGACCGGACGCGAACTCGCCAACGCTTACTGCCTCCACCTGGCCACTGAGCCACTTCTCACAAAATCCAGAGTAATGAACGACTTTTCCACCACCGACATAAATGCCGTGATGCCGATAGCCGTCCCGAGTCGTGCTTACGTGAGCACCCGGGAACAGAATCGGGTTGCCTGAACATGCAGGCAATCCAACAAGGCGGTCGATAYGATGGCCCGTGGTACATCTGGAAATATCGTAGCGCATAGGTCTCTCCCCGCCGCATCAGAGGAGCGACTATCGTGTGAATCACTGCAAGTCGCCTGCTTGCATAATAGGTTGACATACCTATAAATCAACGGTATTTACCCTATATATGTTACGTTTTAAGCATTTATATCTAATTTTATAGGTTATGCAACCCATTTTTCAATAGGCTAGCGAACCGATAGACTCCCAAATGCGCACAACCAGGCATCTTGCTCAGGCGGGGCCGTCGCAGCTTTCCCCCGCCGGATTGCGCCCTTGCACTGTAAGCGGCCCCACCCGCACCCAAGCAGTGCATGCCGTGCGCATTTCCGCACCAGGGCATGGCATCGCACGCCGCTGCGTGGCGCAACAAGGCGGTTGCGAATCACTTTCTCATCCCCGGTTCCGTTCCCAGGCACTGGCATGGCGTTTGCTTATTCTCGGTCAGGGAGGCGACCTAGCGTCGCTCACCGAAGGGTAGCTAGGGTTCCGGTCGTGCCATGCGCACGATGCCTGGTCCGAGAGCAACCGGCCTCAGGCGCGCTAGTTCGCGCCCAGGCTCCACGGCGGGACAAAAGCCCGGGAGGTTCACTTCGTTGAGAGGTGGCTTCCCTGCCATTTGTCACCGCCGATCGGAGCCGAACCATGCCTGCATTTCCTTTCTCACGTCCTTCGCGACGCCCGTTCCGGCGTACGTGCGCCGGCCTGCTGAGCGCTGCGCTGCTTGCCATTGGCCTCGCCGGTGCACGGCCGGCCATGGCCGAAATCAAGGTCGGTGTGTCCGACTGGCCGGGATGGGTTGCCTGGTACGTCGCCGAGCAAAAGGG